>DASXWI010000341.1:0-2511 GCA_036503755.1 Saprospiraceae bacterium
GAGCTAAAAGGGGACACAGTAAATGAGCTAGGAAAGCACCTTATGCTGATTTACCAGGATAGAAAGAATACCTATTGGTTTGGCAGCTGGGGAGAAGGGTTGTATCGATATGATGGTAAGACAATCCTTCACTATACCACGAAGCATGGACTGTGTCAGAATAAAATCGTTCAAATTCTTGAAGACAACGATGGAAATCTATACTTCAATACAGATATAGGGATAAGTAAATTTGATGGACAACGTTTCACCACATTGCGATTGAATAGTAATTCAACGGAGGAGTGGAAGTTAGAGCCTGATGATCTATGGTTCAAGGGTGCCCAGGATTCAGGTGTGGTTTATCGGTACGACGGTCAAACATTACATCGGTTGATATTTCCAAATATCAAAATCGCTGATGAATATATTGCAGCTCACCCACGTTCGAAATACCCAAATATGGTGTTTAGCCCTTACGACGTGTACACGATTTATAAAGATACCGATGGAAATGTATGGTTCGGTTCAGGTGTATTAGGCGTTTGCCGTTTCAATGGACAAACCATTGACTGGATTACCGAAGAGGATGTCAAAGAGATGCATGATGGTCCGGCAAATGGAGTTCGCTCAATTATTGAAGATAAAGAAGGAAAATTTTGGTTTAATACATTGTTTCGGTATACGATCAGCAAGGACAAAGGCAAATTTTCTTATACGAGGGAAAAAGGAATCGGCAACCTGGACGGAGATCCGGGCAGTAATCTCAATGAGTACCTGTCTATCGCAAAGGATAAGCATGATGATCTTTGGATAGTGACGTATAATGACGGTGTATGGCGGTATGGCGGAGGTAAGATTATTCATTATTCTGTTAAAGTTGGCGATAAGGACATCACGCTATTTTCCATTTATAAAGACAATCAAGGTGATCTGTGGTTAGGAACACACGACTACGGAGTATATAAATTCAATGGCACCTCATTTCAGCGATTAAAGATGAATTAAGGGCTGCGGTACCTGAAGGTGCAAAATGTATCATCCTTAATGATCCTACTCTTTACCTATTTCCTTACCTGGTCGACAAACAAGGATTTGTCTTTTATAATGACAACCTGCAAGGCTTGTGGGTAAAGGATATGAAAGCGAGGTATGATGTCAGGTATATTTATTCTGACAGCCGTAAAATCGACACCGACCCAACCATCAATCAGTATTTTAAAGCCTTACTCCTGGAGCGGGGATCGGTAAGGGTTTACGAATTGAAGTGAGAAATTAGTGATGATTTCTTAATGGATAAAATCTCATTACTTTCGTATCCCTAATGAAAAACGTAGTATTCCTTTTATACCTTATCTGCCTAGCTGTACAACCTGCACTCGCGCAGAAAAGAGGCCAGGCCCGTCTTGATTCTTTGCTCATGGATCACGACTCCACCCGCTTTGATACCCAACAGGCTAAAGTATTGATTGATCTCAGCTTTACCTATAATACAATTGACCCGGACAAGGGAATCACTTATGGACTGCAAGGCCTGGAAATGTCAGAAAAACTCCGTTATAAGTATGGCATTGTCGATGCATACAGGGCACTTGGGGTAAATTATGGGTTTGGTAAATCCGAGTTTCCGGCAGCGATGGAAGCTTTTTCCAAATCACTTGCTGTAGCTGAAGAAATAGGTGAACAAACGGATGCAGCTAAAGCGCTGAACAACATGGGGGTGATCTATTGGTTCCTGTCTGATTTTACGAATGCCATTGAACATTATTTTAAGGCATTAAAAATACACGAAGCACTCGGCAGGAAAGATGAAATGGCGATCACCCTTACCAATATCGGTCTGATCTATAACAGCCAGAAAGAGTACCCCAAAGCACTAGAATACCTCCTCAAAGGAAATGCGTATGATGAAGAACTTGGCAATAAAACGGGGATAGCCTCCAACCTGGGGAATATCGGCCAGATCTATGCACAAATGAAAGACTACCTCAAAGCATTGAAATATGATTCCAGTGCATTGGCTTTGTATGAAGAACTGGGAGATAAGAATGGTATTGCACGTAACCTGGGTAATATCGGGGGCATTTATTCCGAAATGGGTTTGCATCTTAAAGCACTTGACCAATACGCCAAAGCACTCGCCATCAGCAAAGAACTTGGGTTGCAAATCGGTATAGCCACCAACCTGGGTGCTATCGGCAGCGCTTATTTGAAAGTAGCGAAAGATAAAAATCCGGATGAGCTCCGCACCTTATTTAGTGGGAATGTCAGCAATGCTTTACAACAAGCAGAAGTGTATACGGACAGCGCTATCGTTATCAGCAAAGAGATTGGTGACATCAGCGGATTGATTAAGCTGTATGAACGATTAAGCGAAATTCAAATGCTAAGAGGCGATTCACGCGGGGCACTGGAGAGTTATAAGTTGTATGCCATGAGCAAGGACTCTGTATTCAACATGGAGAAAGATAAAAAGCTGACAGAAGCATCCATGCAATACGAGTTTGATAAAAAACAAGCTCAAGCCCAGGC
>DASXWI010000342.1:0-1665 GCA_036503755.1 Saprospiraceae bacterium
GTTGAAAAAGTATCCGGATACTTTTACTGCAATGCTGATCAAGGCTAACCAGGAATTGGATGTACCGGATTACACAGATTTAACTGAAGAAACACGCAAGATTAAACAATACGAATATTACAGGGCCCATTATTTTGATCACTTTTCGCTTAATGATCCAAGAGCCATGCGTTCGGGATTGATGCATCAGAAAATTGATTTTTTTCTACAAAAGCTTACTTACCAGGTGCCGGATAGTCAGAGTGTCGCCATGGATTACTTATTGGGGTTGATGAGTAATAATCCTGAAGCTTTTCAATATTACCTGGTCCATTTCTTAAATGAATCTGCCAAATCGAAACGGATGGGTATGGATGCTGTGTATGTGCATCTGATTGATAAATATTATGCTAAGGGGGCAGCTACCTGGATGGAAAAAGAACAACTTGACAAGATCATTGCGCAAGCAGAGACACTTCGGCCTATCCTTATTGGTAAAACGGCACCTGATATGCTTTTTTACAAAGAGGATGGAACATCAGTGTCAATCCATTCTATCAAAGCAGAGTACACAGTACTTTTCTTTTGGGATCCTGAATGCGGCCATTGTAAAAAATCAATTCCTTCCATTATTGAATTTTACAAAAACTACAAAGACAAGGGCGTTGAATTATTGGCAATTTGCACGAAAACAGGAGCTGATATTTCATCTTGCTGGTCGACTATCAAGGAAAGAGGTATGGATATCTGGGTTAACGCCGCAGATCAATATCTACGCAACCGGTATAAAACCATTTATGATGTGAAGACAACCCCGCAGATATTTATTCTCGATAAGGATAAAAAAATCATCGTGAAGAAAATTGCGGGTGAAGACCTGGCTACGGTGATGGAGGACGTTCTTAGAATAAAAAATGAAAAATGAAAATAGCTGTCAGCTATCGGCTATCAGCTATCAGAAAGGGAATTACAGATTCAGATTTACATCAACGGACTGATCACAACATCACAACATCACTCCATCACTCCATCAAATAAAATCTCGGGCATCTGTTGATTCCAGGTAGCGCTGTATGGCCGCCCAGGCGGCAGAAAAGGACATCAGGATGCCAAGGGCTACAATAAAGACCATTCCGATCACAATCATATCCAGGTTTGAAACAAACAAGGATTGTCCGGCAAGTTTTCCAAGCCATAAAAACGTAGAAAGGAAAGCTATTCCTGCAACGAGGATAGAAAAGCTGCTCATCTTTAGCACCTCAGTGATAAATGGTTTACGGATATAACTACGAGTCGCACCGACAAGTGACATCGTACGAATGTGGAATCGATGTTGCATGATATACATCCTTATCTGGTGATGGATCATGATCAAAATCAACAAGATGAGCACACCCGCGATACCCCCGGTAATCAGCGAAATGCTTTTTAGTCTTCCCCTGATGGTATTGTATAAATCATCAGGATAGTATAGGGCAGTCACCCCTTTTACATCAGCCAATGATTTTTCCAGTTGGTGTACATAGGCGGTATCCACTTTTTCAGGATCCAATTTAAACCTAAAGGAAGCCCGGAAAGGGTTGTCCATACTGTCTGGTAAAGCCAATTCACCCAATTCAGCCTTCATGGTCTTCATTGCCTCATCCGCGGAGACAAAGCGAAGATCCCGGATACCTTCGATGGTGC
>DASXWI010000343.1:0-2995 GCA_036503755.1 Saprospiraceae bacterium
TTTATGTTCGCATTGGAAATGGTACCGCGAGGAATCAACATGTTTATGTACGGAATATGGCCTGGGCGCATGTCCTTGCGGCAAAGGCTTTCGTCGACAAGAACAATAAAGTGCTTGGCAAAGCCTATTTTATCACAGATGGCCCGCCTGCTAATTTCTTTACTTTCTTTGATCACATTGTCACACAAGCAGGCTACACGATCCGGCCAAGAAATCTTTGGTTACCGCAGGGGTTCACTTATGCATTAGGCACCATGGCGGAATATTTGGCCTTGATGATTCGTCCTGTGAAATACTACGTGCCAAAGTTGAGTCGGTTTGCAGTGATGTACACGTGCACGGATTTTACATTTACTGCTGAACAAGCCAAAAATGACTTTGGCTTTGTGCCGACGTATGATCATAGCGAAGCTATGAGAAGGACAATCGATTATTTTAGGAAAGTTAGCAGTTAGCAACTAGCAGTTAGCAACTAGCAGTTAGCAGTTAGCAGTGAATTGGCAATCTCTCTTCAGACAGTCCCTTTTTACTTTTACTTGGGTATTGGATATTGGTTATTTAACGAAGTGAGATCTGTATCCAGGCAGTCCCTTTTTACTTTTACTTCTACTTGGCTACTTGTACTGAGCGTAGTCGAAGTATTGGTTATTCGTTATTCGCTATTCTTTTACTTTTCTTCAATCCACTTAATGATCTTCTCGCAATCCGGAGAGGTTTCCGGATCTACGACACCGACAAGGTGCCCGTTTTCATCAATCATGAATTTTTGAAAATTCCAGGTGACTTTGGCGTCCATTACACCATTTTCATCTTTAGTCGTTAGCCATTTGTAGATCGGGGCGATGTCTTTGCCCTTGACGGATATCTTGGACATCATAGGAAAGGTGACATGAAAGTGTATATCACAGAATGCCTTGATCTCTTTATTGCTGCCCGGCTCTTGCTCACCAAAGTTATTGGCTGGGAATCCGATGACGACAAATTTGTCCGGGCCGTATTGGTTATACATTTTTTCCAGGATGCCATATTGCGGGGTATTGCCGCATTCAGAGGCTACATTGACGACCAGCACCTTCTTGCCTTTGAAGTCACTCATTTTCAGTTCTTTGTCATTGATGTCAAGAACTGTAAAATCATGGAAAGTTTTCATCTGGGCAGAAGAAATGCCTGTAATGGCAAGGAATATGGGTAACATCAGCAGTGCTTTCATCTCTTTTGTTTGTGAAAACAAGATATGGGGTTATTGGTTTAGAATTGTCTTTTTTGCCCCCACCCCCTGCATTCCACCTCGCACATCCTTTCGCATGGAAACGCCGGGGAGGCATGATAAAAGAGTGTCAATGATTTTAGACAATAACTTCTTAATTCGATATTCCTTGCTCAGTATTCGTCATTCAGCTCCTGCATATGTCGTTTCGACTCCGCTCAACGACCGTGAATTCTACACTGTCAATTGACCCGTATTTTGATTTCAACAATCTCAAAGCTCCTGCACTTGACGTTTCGACTCCGCTCAACGCCTTCACAGAATGACATAGTAAAGTAGTTGGTTTATTGAGCGTAGTCGAAACAAACAATGAAAAAATGTCGATTAGGAAATTCAAAAAAACAAATCACGTTTTTCAGCAGGATTCACGGTCGTTGAGCGGAGTCGAAACGAACATTGACGATGTGTAGAATCGAGAAGGTGTCTCCCGACATATCTTTCTTACTTCGATGCTCCCTGTTCCTTATTCCTTATTCAGAACACCACTCTTTACCCCCAAAATCCCCTAATTCCCCTAATTCCCCTCCTTTCTGCCTGTTCGCCCTTCTGCCCTTCCGCCCAGATTTTTTCTAAGAAAAAATCATAACATATTGTAAATCATTGTAATATGTTATACCTCAGCCAGGGGAGAGAACATATTATAGATTTTTGGCATACGTTTTGCTTCATGTGATCTATCAGGAATTTATACATGGCAAGTTATTGTCATGTGACAACAGGATCGAACATGAAGCAGTTTATTATTTACCCAGGTTCCAGCCCTCAAGGCTATCCCTCCACCGGGCGGATGGCAAGATGGGTTCTTTCAGGATGGCTGGCTTTGGCCCCTTTCGTATTTATGGTGGCCCAAGTCACGATCACCTGCCCCCCAACGGTCAACATCTCTTGTAGTACGCCGACGACGCCATCCAATACAGGCACCGCCACAGCTACTACTCAATGCGGAACATCCTCCGCAGTGACCGTCACCTACCAGGACAACAGCGGACAGATGAATGGTTGCATGGGTACCGGAACACTCCGCAGGACATGGACAGCAACTGATCAGTGCGGCGCTTCGGCGACCTGCCTTCAGTTGATCGTGGTAGAAGACAATACTTCTCCCACACTTTCCTGTCCTCCTTTCCGCATCATCTCTTGCGAAGCAGATACCACCCCTGCAAATCTTGGTATGGCTGTCGCCTCAGATAATTGTACTCCTGTCAACCTGATTTCCATTTCCTATACAGACCATACCCAAAATCTTGGACAGTGCAACGGCACCGGAACCTTTACCCGTCACTGGTCAGCCATGGATATGTGCGGAAATGTCGCTTCCTGTATTCAAACGATCGTGATCATTGATAATACAGCTCCTGTATTAACATTGCCCCCATCACTTACTATATCATGTGAACAAAACACTTCAGTTCAGATAACAGGAAGCGCAACAGCCTCCGACAACTGTACTGCTCCAGCCAATATCACCATCAGTTTTTCAGACAATGTATTTGGCCTGACCGGATGTAGCGGTACAGGTACAATCGTACGTACATGGGTAGCCAGAGATGCATGTTTTAATCTTGCCACCGGCACACAGTTTATCACCATACAAGACATCACACCTCCCCAAATCACTTGCCCGGGAAATGTCACCATCTCCTGTGAGGCTTCTTCACTTCCTGCCGCAACCGGCACCATGACCGCAACTGATCTTTGCGGATCTGTTTTTACGGGATATACCGACCA
>DASXWI010000344.1:0-6041 GCA_036503755.1 Saprospiraceae bacterium
ACAGAGCAGGGGTTATGATGTTACTGGCATTCTACCTGACAGCTTTTGTCTTGACACCTGCCGGGGTGCCCCATGTTCATGACGAGGACGAATTCCATCACATGGATTCTTGTGGAAAAGATGCCTGTCATATCACCATCTACCATCCAGGAAGTAAAGAAGGTTGCAATCATAAATTTCACTTCAGCAAAGCATACAAAGAATGTTCTTTTTGTAATGTTGCAATTCCACGCCAGATCGCGACCAGCCAACCCGGTTGCCCGGAGTTGCGCCTAGCTTTTTCGTTTTCTTATTTTGATGTTCAACAAAATCAACCTCAAGTTTCTTTTATTGAGTTGACAAACAGGGGCCCGCCCTGCATGGTTTAAGTCGAATTTACTTTCAAGACAATTGTCATTTGATTTAACCTCCGTAATATGATTTTACGGCGGTCTTAATTCATTTCTTAAATCAGTACGCAATGAAATCATTGAATTATATACTGCTTGCTTTTGCAGCTAGTATAGGATTAACATCCTGTGAAAAAGATCCGCAGGTACCAAATGAAGAAGAATTGATCACCACGTTTATTTACACGCTTACTCCGCAAGCAGGTGGTGACCCTGTTATTTTTTCATTTCGGGATTTGGATGGTTCTGGAGGACTTGAACCCGTTATAGTTCAGGGTCGCCTGGATACCCATTCAATTTATAATGGAGTGGTCCAGTTACTAAACGAATCAGTAACGCCGGTAATCGATATTACTAGTGAAGTAGCTGCAGAAGCACGTGAGCACCAGTTTTTTTACACTTTTCCTGATTCGAATACTTCGTATGTCTATACTGATACTGATGCTGATAATAATCCAATAGGCATTTCAACCAGAGTGACTACAGGAGATCCAAGTGACGGATTAATGACTGTCTTGCTTAGGCATCTACCAGATAAATTTGCTGCCGGAGTAAAGACTGGTGATATTACAAATGCAGGTGGAGAAACAGATATTGAGGTTTCCTTCATTTTTGAAGTCGAATGATCGGGCTTAAAAAGGTTGTTTTTATTTTTTTGGTAATGTTGGTTGGGAATCTATCCGCACAGGATTGCCATATCCGGATTGCAGGTCAGGCATTAGATAAAGCAACTTTAGAACCGCTGGAATTTACTTCTGTAGCCATTCAGGAAGCCAATATTTATGTTATTGCGGATAGTGTCGGTGCTTATAGCATTGAAGGGTTATGCCCGGGATCATACCATATACATGTTTATCACCTTGGATGCCCATCGGCTCAATATTTCTTCTCTATAAGAAAGGATACAGTAGTCAACTTTTACCTTGAACATCACGATGAATTATTAAGAGAAGTTGTGGTAGAAAGTAAATCCGGATCTTTTGAGTTGGCAAATACGCAGCAGTCCATTTCTGCAACTGCAATCCGTGACCAGGCAGGTGAATCTCTCGCAGACATTACGAAACAAATTGCTGGCGTAAGAGCCTTGCGAAATGGGTCAGGAATTAGCAAACCTATCATTCATGGGTTGTATGGAAATCGCGTAGCTGTCGTGAATAACGGTCTGATGCAAGCCGGGCAGCAATGGGGAACTGACCATGCTCCGGAAATCGATCCAAATGCAGCCAACATTATCACTGTGGTCAAAGGTGCTGACGCCATTGTTTATGGTTCACAAGCGCTGGGTGGTGCTTTAATTGTGGAAGCCGGACCTATCAAAAGGGATCCACATTTTCATGGTACACTTGGCTATGCCTATGAAACAAATGGACAGGGGCACACACTTACCGGTATGACTACTAAATCATTTACAAATTTCGATTTACGACTTACTGGTACGTTTAAAAAATTCGGTGATCATCATACCCCGGATTATTTTTTGACGAACACAGGTACAACTGAGCTCAATGGATCAATGCAATTAATATATCGCGCTTCGGAGAATGTGCAGCATCAATTGTATTACAGCCTCTTCACTTCTTCCCTTGGCATATTTGCCGGGTCACATATCAGCAATCTTAGTGACCTTGAAGAAGCGATTGGAAGAGATGAGCCTTTCAATATCAATGATTATTTTTCTTATGACATCAACCCACCAAAACAGGAAGTCACGCATCATCTATTGAAATATTCAGGTAAAAAATTTGTGGATGATAAAATTTTTATGGAATGGGTTTATGGCTTGCAATCTGATCATCGGCAAGAATATGATATCAGGCGAGGTAATCGATCTGAAATACCGGCACTTGATCTTCAATTATGGTCTAATACAATTCAGTTTAAATACATCAATGACCAATCGCTCATCCGGTTTAAAATCGGTGGGCAGGCAGCATATACAGACAATGAGAATGATTATGATACAGGTGTCCTTCCTCTAATTCCCGATTACATTGAAGGGTCGCTGGGCATATTCTCTTTGCTTCAATATCCATTGGGTAAATTCATTCT
This sequence comes from Saprospiraceae bacterium, assembly GCA_036503755.1. Classification (GTDB taxonomy): domain Bacteria; phylum Bacteroidota; class Bacteroidia; order Chitinophagales; family Saprospiraceae; genus Opimibacter. The sequence continues at coordinate 2,439 of DASXWI010000344.1, forward strand.
GGAGGGTGGCGCCCGTTATGATCTTCAGGCACTCAAAGCATGGCCTATTTCACTAACTCTTCCACGGGAGATTGTCGTGACAGAACATTTATTTCATGATGTGGCTTTATCCATAGGAGGTGTTTTTCAATCAACTTCTGATGCCGAGACTCGTCTTCAATTAGCAGCCACACGCAGGTCTCCTGATCCAAACGAACTCTATAACAACGGACTGCACCAGGGAGTAGCCGGTATTGAAGAGGGTAATTGGGATCTGGAATCTGAACTGTCCTTAAAATCTATACTGACACAAACTCTCTCTATTCCGGAATTATTACGGTTTGAAATAAGTCTTTATTCGAATATCATTTACAGATACATTTATCTGAAACCTGAAGATGAATTCCGTCTAACAATTCGTGGGGCTTTTCCTGTTTATAAATACACGCAAGAGGATGCATGGTTACGAGGTCTTGATATGGTTGTCATTTCTGATTTCTCTCATCACCTGGAATGGAACGCCAGGTTCTCGTGGGTCAGAGGATCAACCTTAGAAGAAGGAAGGCCATTGAGTTACATTCCACCAACATACCTGTCGTCATCTTTAGCCTGGGCATTTCATGATGGTAAAAAATGGAAAGGCACAAGGGCTACAATTGAAGGGGAGTACACTACCATGCAAAAGGAATGGGATGCTGAAAGTGATTTTTTACCTCCGCCAGAAGCATACTTTCTGCTGAATCTCAGATTGAGTACTAGTGTAAAAATTGGACATAAAACGATTTATTTCGGTCTTGGAATAGAAAATCTCCTTAACACTAGCTACAGGGATTACCTCAATCGTCTTCGGTATTTTTCTGATGAGCAAGGGATCAATTTCAGCGCCAGGGTGCGGTATGAATTTTAAGCTGAACCTATAAAAAAAGCAGTGTGGCACTTTGGATGTAGAGACGCGATTAATCGCGTCTCTACATCCAAGGCGCCACACTGCTTTAAGTTGTTGATTGTCAGGGCCTCCAAGGCCATTTTAACATAATTTCAAATTCATGAAAATCAATAGCTTCGCTAAGCTTCTCGCCGATGCTATCAGTTAGTATTTTTAAATAAATCCTAAATAAAAATAACGGATTGTCACTTCTTTTTCAACCCAATCACCCTTAGTTACTCATTCTGAATTACCTGTCATTACCTTAGTCAAAGGTTACCTTTATAACATATCGTTTAAAGAAAAACGTGCTCTTGAGAAATTTACTACATAAGCTATATCATCCAGAAATTTTCCAGGGCAGGCTCTCCAAACAGAAATATTTTGAAGGGTGGTACTATAAAATCGTTTCCGCTGATGAGCAACATGCATTAGCCATCATTCCAGGGATAGCTATTTATGATCATTCAGATCGTCATGCATTTATACAGGTGATCAATGGAGTAGCGCAAGAGGCCAGTTATCATCGCTTTCCTTTAGAGACGTTCTCAGCTTCTTCTGATGAATTAAATTTTTCTATTGGAAACAACCATTTTTCAAAAACAAGAATAACGCTTGACCTTCCTGAATTGAAAGGAGAAATCGGCATCCATCAAACAACACCACTCGAAACATCAATCTTCAATCCAGGGATTATGGGATGGTATTCTTTTGTCCCAACAATGGAATGCTATCATGGAATCGTAAGTCTTCATCACAGCCTTGATGGAAGTACTGAAGGGAGTGCTGGAACGATCAATTGGAACAATGGGATCGGGTATATTGAAAAGGATTGGGGTGTGTCTTTTCCAAAATGTTGGATTTGGATTCATAGCAACAACTTCACAAGCAAAGAGCCAGCCTCACTCATGGCCTCGGTGGCTCATATACCCTGGAAGAATAAATATTTCCCGGGATATATTGTTGTCTTGTTGGCTGATGGAAAGCAATATCGATTTGCCACTTACAATGGTGCTAAGATGAAATGTTCCGTAATGGAGGATAAGGTTAGCCTGGAATTCCAGCGTAGAAATTTTCACTTGGTCATTAATGCTTTTCGGGGACCAACGGCAGCACTACGATCACCTATTTCCGGCCAAATGACAGGGAAAGTCAATGAAAGTCTGCAGGCAAGAATAGAAGTAACGCTTTTTGAATCCGAAAAACAGATTTGGACCTCAACAGGAACCTCGGCCGGGCTCGAAGTTGCAGGGGATACCTCCATTCTGGAAAGTGATTCCTGGAGGAAATAGTTGAAATCGTTTGGGGTGGCTACATTTGCAGTCATGAAACGCTACCTGGGGATCACCATTTTTGTTGCGATGTCTATCGTGGCATGGGGACAAAGTTCCGGGAACCCGTTTGATCTCAAGTACCGTCCGGCAAATCCTAAATCAACTGTCCCAGTTAAACCAATCACCAAGGACACTGTGGTAAAAACATCTCCCACACCATCTAAGCCGGTCATTCTTCCTGATGATAAAAAGCCCACTAAAGATTCCATTCAAACACCACCAGTAGAAATGGCTATCGATACCACGAGGCCAGTTGATCCAAATAACCCATTTGAGCTTTCAGGAGATACCCAGCAAACGCAGATCGTAGTAGCTATTGATACTCAGGAACAAAGCAAGCAGAAACAGGTTATCAAGCCTCCTGTTTTTAAAACCAAAGCTTCCAGGGGATTTCAGATTTTTTTTCTTCTCCTAAGCCTTCTCCTTTTGATATTTATCGTCAACGTGGAGCGAAGCTTCGTCCGGGATTTGTGGAGGGTGATTTCTAATGAGAATTATAGCTCTTTGCATCATCGCAACCAGCGGAATACTATGCGGCAAATCCTGCTGATTATGGGATATTCCATTTTTGTCATCCAGGCTGGATTGTTTATTTACCATTCCTTAAGGATTTTTAATTATTCCGGAACCCTGCTTGATAATGTCTGGGTAGCCATTGCCCTGGTCTTCTGTGTCTACTTCATCAGGCACCTGGGAATCAGGTACCTACGTTGGCTTTTTAACAATGACAAGGAACTTACTCTCTTCGGATTTGACATTAGTATCTTTAATACGATGGTCGGTCTAGTCCTATTACCGGTCAATGTTTTATTGATATTTGGACCTGATGGAATTCATAAACCATTGGTTATCATAGGTATTATCGTTATTGGAGTGGCTTACCTGATCCGCCAGCTCCGTTGGCTGCTTTCAGCTCATCAACTTATAGGGAATAGTCTATTTCTCTTTTTTGTTTATCTTTGCGCCGTCGAAATTTTACCCCTTTGGGCTATTTCGAAGTTATTCTGGTGAGTGATTGATCCATTAAAACCTGTCGAATGGGTACAAACAGTATCAAAGCAAGTTCAACATCAAGCCCAAAACGTACCGTGAAGACGATTTTAGTCTCACAGCCCAAGCCAGAACGATCACCCTACTATGACATTGAGAAGAAATATGGCATCCAGATAGACTGGAGGCCTTTCAATCATGTTGAGCCTGTGACGGAAAAGGAATTCCGTAAGAACCGTCTCCGTCCGGACGAGTTTCAGGCTGTGGTGATGACTAGCAAAAATAGCATTGACCATTTTTTCCGCCTGTGTGAAGAAATGCGAGTTAAGGTGTCCCAGGACATGAAGTACTTCTGTACCTCAGAGACGGTGGCCC
>DASXWI010000345.1:0-7235 GCA_036503755.1 Saprospiraceae bacterium
CTTAAAGTTCCACAGACAACATCAGAAGTTTTAAAACCACGGGCTACCGTTGGCCAAGTTTACAACCAGATCATCGCTGATTTTAAAGCAGCAGAAGAATTGCTTCCTGAAACCTGGGCCGCAGATCACATTGCCCGTGCCAATAAGTATGCAGCTAAAGCCTATCTCGGCCAGGTCTACATGTATATGGCGGATTATACTAACGCACGCCCTTACTTTGAAGAAGTCATCAATTCAGGAATGTATGACCTTGTGTCTTTCGAAGAGTACGATGATATCTTTCAGGGCAAATCTGAATTTAGCCGCGAAGTTATTTTTGAATTGAACTATGCTGTAGATCTTCAGCAGAATATCTGGGAGAATGGATTAGGATCAGGTATCGCACTTGTCATCGCTCCTCCAGGAAGAGGCTGGAGCAATTGCACACCCCATGGCGTCAATGTTGAAAGACTTGGTAATGATCCAAGGGCGAAAATCTGCTTGTATGCACCAACAGATTCGGCCGCTACTGCCGAAGGGAACATGGAACCTTGCGGAGAAAGTGAATTCAACTTTACCGGGCATAGTTTCAGGAAATATTCACCTGAAGATTATAGCGTGTATTCTACCAATCGAAATAGCGGGATCAATTTTGTAATGGTGCGGTTGTCTGATATCTATCTCATGTATGCTGAGTTGCTCAACTATAGAGGAGAAGATGGATTAGCCACTGAATACACAAACAAAGTCAGAAGAAGAGCCTACAATCTTGATATCAATACACCTGCTCCGGGAATTGATTTTGCAGGATTGAGCGGATCTACTTTACAGGATTCCATACGCGAAGAACGATTCAGGGAATTATTCGCTGAAGGACATCAATGGTATGATATCGTACGCTGGAAAATCGTGCGTGAAGAAGTGGAGAAGTACAATGAAATGAGAGTAACACAAGGGGAGATCATTTATCACTCGAAAGATTACTATTACCCTGTGCCGTTACAAGAAATAGACAATAACCCAAACGTCATCCCCAGTACCGGGTATGAATAACCAGATTAGATGAAGGATATGAAGATGTTGATCATGCTGTTGATGGTGCTGGTCGGTACTTGCAGCTGGAGTTGCCAGGATGAGAAAGTAGATGACCCGGTGACGATAGCTCCAAAGCAAGTGACCAAGACCAATGCGACAAAAGTATATATGCATGTGATGCCATGGTTTCACAGTAAAGCCCATTCAGGGTATTGGGGAAGCCATTGGCGTATGAACAATAAAAATCCTGAAACCATACTTCCTAATGGCCAACGGGAAATTGCATCTCATTACTATCCATTGATTGGCCCTTATGATTCCGGTGATCCGGACCTGGTAGATTATCATGTATTGTTGATGAAGTATGCAGGTGTGGATGGTGTGTTGATTGATTGGTACGGTTCTCATGCGGTCCTGGATTATGGCACTAACTTGAAAAACACAAATGCCATTGTTGACGGAATAAAAAAGACAGGGCTTGGCTTTGCGATGGTGTATGAAGACAATACTGCGTATGAAGTGGAACGTCGGAAAACCATAACCGCCCTGGAGGCTGCTCAGCAGGATATGACTTATGCGCAGCAAAATTATTTTTCATCAGCCAACTACATCAAGGTGTTTGATCGTCCTCTTTGGATGACTTTCGGGCCAAGATATTTTCTTGTGCCTTCACAATGGACAGAGATCATGAGTGTGTTGCCGGAACCAACTTCCTTTTTTGCACTTTGGCATCACAAACATAGAATTGGAACTGCCAATGCTACAGGAGAATTTGCATGGGTAGATTTTGAATCCAACTTGAGTGAACTTGAAGAATTTTATACCTCTACCAATACAGGTGCAAAGATAGGTTCTGCCTATCCAGGGTTCCATGACTTTTATGCACAAGGTGGGTGGGGTGAAAGTTATGGCAAGGTGGATCACCAGGATGGCCTTGTATTTCAACAGACTTTAGAGAAAGCCACAACACATCAGATACCATTCGTTCAATTGGTCACCTGGAATGACTTCGGCGAAGGAACCATGATTGAACCTACGGTTGAATTCCAATACAAATATCTCGAGCAATTGCAGGCCTACACAGGAGTGCCTTACAATAAAGAGGTATTTGAAACTATACATACCTATTACCTCAAGCGGAAACAATATGCAGAGGATACGGCGGTTCAGCTTACCCTGGACCAGGTATTTGATGCGCTCAATCAACTTGATGTTTCAACTGCGGAAGATCTTTTACTTCAACTATAACAATGCATTTTTAATTTTCAAACCATTACAACATGAAAAAAAATAACTTTAAATGGCTATGGATTATGGCAATGGCCATTGTATCCACTTTTTTCATCGCATGCGATGATGATGATCCGGATCCGATTGACCTGGTACCAAATCTAAACGGACTTTACGTTTATGGAACAAACACCGTGGCTTCTAAGGCAGGCAACGCTGCTTCAAAAGTAAATCTTGCCATTCTTGATCCGAATCAGGGTGCACAGGTAAACAGCATTCCTGGTGTATTTGGAAAATTCATCCACATCGGAGCGAATAGTACGATCAACCTTGCTTACAAACAAGATGCAATTGAGAAAGTCTATGGAGCTGCAAATGGTGGCGAAACAGACAGCGCTATTGTAACGGGCGGTGCAATCAATGACGTTGTGATCCATGGGACATTGGTTGATGGTGGTCCAGCTATCAATGTATCAAAAGCCGGACTTTACTATCTATATGTTGATGTCAATGCAGAGACTTTTGTCCTAATGGAAGTGAAAGCAAACATAATCGGTGATGCCACAGAATCACAGTGGGCAACAGGAACCGTAATCCCATTGAAGTCCTCTGATACTTTACAAACTGTTTTTGAAATTACAGGACTTCCCCTGAAAGGTGCTTCAGGTTACCGATATCGGTTTAACGACGGATGGCATGTTCACCAAGATACTACAGTAGTTACGCTTTCCAGCATGGGTGTACCAAGTTATGGTGAGGCATGGGATTCCGGTATCAATGATATAGGATTTCACCTTGATAATGCACCACATAAAGAAAGTGGTATCTGGACAGTTACATTGACTTACAATGCTAAGACTGGCGAATGGACAGAAGTTAAGACCAAAACGGGTGACCTATTGATTGATTACTCAAACTCTCAATTTGGATGGTTTGGTAATGCTTACTATGTAAATGGAACTGTAGAAGGTGCGTGGGATGCAATTCATCATATCCAATTGCCAGTGAAAGAAGGAAACCTATACAACTGGGTTTGGGATCTTGAATTGATCCAAGGCAGGTCATTCGTTCTTCGTGAAGAAGGTGGTAGCGGTGCATGGATCACCTATGGTGGTGCTGCTAAGCTTGGTGCTTCTTTTGATGATGGTTCTATTGTCAAGGAAAACGGACAAGACAATTATTTCGTAGCTGTCGGCGGGAACTACAGGATCTCCTTCACGATCAATGCTGAAGATGAAGGACGTATCCTGACGATTGTACCGCAATAGGTAATAGCTTATTTGATTTCAATGGTTGGCACGTTGTGCTGACATATTCGATACGAGGTGCAGGAATAAAAACGCCAGGCCGGAAACAAAGTAGTCTGGTTTTGTTGAGGTGATTCTTTTCTGCCATCCGGTGTATGGCGTCCTGCATCTCGTATCCTTTTTTTCAATACAACCATCTTATGAAATACGTATTCTCCTGGATACTTGGCCTGGTATTGATTTCGGCCTGCGGTGGCATGAAGCCAAAGACATACGAAGTGAAATCCCCGGAAGGGCTTACTCGTATTGGTTTTAGCCTCGATGCAAAAGGCAGACCATACTATATGGCCTGGTTTAAGGATCAGCTCGTGACCGATACTTCTCTGCTTGGGTTTGAACTCAATGAGGCCGCACCACTTCAAAAGGATTTCGAAGTGCTCACTAGTACCGAATCATCATTTGATGAGACTTGGGAACAACCATGGGGTGAGCAGCAGTTTATCCGCAATCATTACAAAGAACTCAAAGTCTCCTTGCAGGAGAAGCAAGCACTGAAACGCAAAATGGACATTGTTTTCAGGGTCTATGATGATGGCATTGGATTCCGTTATGAATTTCCGGAACAAGAGAATTTGAAACATATTGAGATCCTTGAAGAACTGACAGAGTTTAATCTTGCCGGAGACTATACCTCATGGTGGATTCCTGCACTCGAGCGTGAACAGTATGAATATTTATTTCAAAGAACACCTTCTTCTAAGATTGGTTTGGCTCACACACCTGTGACGTTCAGCACAGAAAAAGAAATTTACCTCAGCATTCATGAAGCTGCGTTGAAAAATTATTCCAGCATGATGCTTGATGGCAAAGAAGGGCAGCGATTAAAATGTTCGTTGGTACCTTACAGCAAGACCGAAAAGAGTAAAGCTTTCTTATCAACCCCAGGTACTACACCATGGAGAACGATTCAGTTAGCCGATAAACCGGGCGATCTCATTACATCGTATCTTATTCTAAACCTGAATGAACCCAATCAATTGGGTGATGTTTCGTGGGTAAAGCCTTGTAAGTATATCGGTATCTGGTGGGAAATGCATATCGGAGCAGGAACCTGGTCATCCGGTGAATTACATTCCGCTAATACAGCTAATACAAAGAAGTATATTGATTTCGCTGCGGAAAATGGATTTGATGGTGTTCTTGTTGAAGGATGGAACACCGGTTGGGATGGTGATTGGGTAAAACATGGCGGTGATTTTAACTTCACCCAAACAGCTCCTGATTTTGATCTTGCTGCACTCAGTGCATACGCCAAATCAAAAGGTGTGTACATCATCGGGCATCACGAAACAGGTGGTAATATTGATAACTATGAGCGCCAGATGCAGGATGCTTACCAGCAAATGGAAATGTATGGTATTAAAGCTGTGAAGACCGGTTATGTAGAACATGGAAGTATTCTCTCCAATGGGAAATACCATCATGGCCAGGCGTACATTGATCATTTCAGAAAAGTCATACAGCTTGCGGCACAGCATAAGATTGCTGTAGTAGCTCATGAACCAATCAAGGATACTGGAGAGCGAAGGACTTTTCCAAATATGGTTTCGCGAGAAGGTGCAAGAGGTCAAGAGTACAATGCATGGTCAGCGGATGGTGGCAATCCACCTGATCATGAGACTATCCTTCCGTTTACCCGGTGCCTTTCCGGTCCAATGGATTTTACGCCGGGTGCATTTGATATTACGATTCCAGGTAAGCCAGACAACCAGGTCAATACTACGTTGGCCAAACAACTCGCTTTATATGTAACGATTTATTCACCAGTACAAATGGCTTGCGACTTGCCTGCTCATTATGAAAAGTATCCTGATGCATTTTCCTTCATAAAAGAAGTTGGCGTAGATTGGGAAACCACAAAAGTGCTTGATGGAGAAATTGGCGAGTTCGTCACGATTGCTCGTAAAGAAAAGGGATCAGGCGATTGGTTTGTCGGAGCAATCACTAATGAGCAACCCCGATCGCTAGACATGAAACTTGATTTTCTGGATGTAGGTCAATCCTATACAGCCAAGATTTACAGGGATGGAGATGATGCTGATTATAAAACCAATCCGGAATCTTATGTGATCGAGACCGTCAATGTGACTTCACACAGCACAATTAAAGCAAAGCTTGCACCTGGTGGTGGAGTAGCGATATCCATTTTTAAAGCAAGGAGCTAACTGAGCTCTCAGCTGTCAGCTATCAGCTGTCAGGATTGGCTTCCAGCTTCCAGCTACCGGCTACCAGCTTGATTAATGAGCTGTCAGCTATCAGCTCTCAGCTTTCAGCTTGTTGATTGCATTATCGAAATGGGAATTACTTACTTCAAATAATTCGGTTACTTGGAAATGACCTTAGCCTTAGCCTCAGCCTCAGCCTTTTTTAATTGGTATTCGCCACCATCCGTACTTCAGAAGGTAGTTTACCAAATAGCTTTTTAAAACAATTGCTGAAATACTTGGGATCAGTGAAGCCAACAGCATAAGCTACTTCAGATACATTTCGTTCTCCTTTGCTCAGCATGGTATAGGCTTCTTTCAGGCGGGTATTTCGGATATATTCATTGATCGATAGACCCGTGACTCCTTTCACTTTTCGCAATACATTGCGGCGGCTCATGCCAAAGTAACTACTGAATTCATCAACGCCGAAATTTGAATTCTGTAAATTCTCTCTCACTACTTTTACAGCATGCTTTAAGAATTGCTTATCGACCGCACTCATATTGAACTGCTCTGGCATAGTTAGTGCCCCCTGCAGGAACATTTCTTTTAGTTTTTGCCGGGTGAAGAAGATGTTTTTAATTTTTAATTCGAGCAGGTCAGGTTGGAAAGGTTTGGTAATGTAATCGTCGGCACCAGTGGCCATGGCTTGGGCATGATGTTCTTCCCCTGATCTCGATGTCATAATGATGATCGGGATATGACTGCTTCGTTCATCTTTCTTTAACTGTTCACACAAATGCAGTCCATCACCATCCGGTAAGTGTGCATCGCATAAGATTAGATCCGGGACATGTTCGGTAGCAAGACGCAAACCATCAGCACCATTCAAGGCATATTCAATTTGATGAGTGGAAGCTAACTTGTGGTATTTGGTCTCCGGGCGATCAGGATCATTTTCAATGATAAGGATAAAGGGGGCAGGAGCGCGTCCATCTTTGACTTCTTCTGTTTCCTCCCTGTATTTCATTACATCCGAAGTGGCTTCTGGTTCATTGCGCACCACAGAAGGTAGGGCTACCTCACGACTATCTAATAATTGATTGATCAGTTTGAACAGCCTTTTGGCATTGGTATAGATCAGGGAATGTTTTTCCGCTACAAGATCTGTTTCATCCTGCGTCTCGGTTAGTTCTTTTGTCTCATGCAGGATCACATGCAGTGGTGTATGAAGTTCATGAGATATGTTGGCAAAAAATTTGATTTTCGCTTCTGTCAATTCCCTAATCTCCTCGGCCATATCTTTCATTTCCACAGATTGGGCTTCCAGCTTATTGTTTTTCTGGAGGAGAATTTCATTCTGCGTGATGATTTCTTTTTGACGTTGCTCGATAATGGATTTGGCTTTATTCAGATCTGCTGTACTGAGGGCAACACGATGCTCCAATTCGCTTTTACTACGTTTGAGATGATAGGTCCTCCATCTGAAGTAAGCAATCACACAGGTGATCAACAGCAGGAGTAGGCCAAGTCTGAA
>DASXWI010000346.1:0-5187 GCA_036503755.1 Saprospiraceae bacterium
TTCATAATCACCCCGTTATTGACATCTTGGATGTATACATCGCCATCTGCGATTTGAAGTCTTGCTGCAGGTGTCTCTGTGCCAAGGCCAAGTTTTCCGTCGGTAGTCAATCGCATCCGTTCGAAGGAAAAGCCATTTTGATCTATACCAGTCAGAAATTTAATAACACCCTTTTCACTACCGGCTGTCAAATGTATTCCAGCTCCGCTTGAAAATATTCCACCAAAATCAGCTGTTATAAAATTATTCACGTCATACGTTTCAGAATTATGTCCAAACGTAGTCATGGTGGAACCAGCTCCGGCAGTAAACTTCATTGCAGAAAAAGAACGATTGGAGAGGGAGTTATTATTGACCGCCATAAAGAATCTTTCATCTCCTGTATCAACATTCCCATCAATGGTTAATAAATTGGTGGGCGCTTCAGTTCCGATACCTATGTAGCCGTTAGTTGAAATGCGCATCCGTTCTGTTGATGAACCGATACCATTATCCCCGTTCATAAATTTGATGATTCCCTCATTACTTGAGGCCCTGAGGATCAATCCTGCGCCATTTGAATGAACCTGTCCGAAATCGGTATATTTATTTCCATCAAAATCATAATTTTCTCCATGATGTCCTATCGTTGTTTGTGAGGCATGGTCACCAGCAGAGAGGGCCATTAAGACCCCGGAACGATTTCCTCGTGAGGTGTTATTAAGAAAGAGATAATCAATTTCACTACCGTCATTATTTTCCCCTTCGATGGTTAATTTTTGTTGTGGATTTTCTGTTCCGATTCCGACAAATCCATTGCTGGAAATGCGCATTCTTTCGGCAGGAGACAATGGATTACCACCTGCAAGGAATTTAATAATTCCATCATTTCGGGAAGCTCTTATGATGACGCCGCGACCCGAAGATTCAAGTTGACCAAAATCGGTAAACTTATCTCCTTCGTAATCGTATGATGCCGCATGGTGGTTGAGGTAAGTGTAGGAACCTGAATTGCCTGATGACATTCGTAATGCAGCCCAGGAACGATTTGAATTAGATTCGTTGTGAATATCCAGGTAAACACGACCATCATCATTTGGATTATTTCCCAGAATCGAAAGTTGATGTGCAGGTTTGTCTGTTCCAATACCAATATTTCCTTCGGTATAGTGAATTCCTTTTGAATTTTCCTGCCAGAGACTTTCACCACTCGTACCATTGCCGGCATACAATGCATAAGGAACAGATAACAACTGAGATTCCCCTAAGAGCATAAAGTTTGTTCCACCCTCCGGATCCATTTCTATTTTTATATAATGCTGGTCACTACCCCAGTCCACATCTTCAAGGAGACCTAATTGACCATTTCCATGACCGACTTCAATACTGAATACACCAAACTTATTGGTCAACACATAGTGAATTTCCTCGTACACTGCGGTCCCTGGCAGAGCACCTTGAAGTATAGAAAGACGAAGCGAAATATTTCTTTCTGCCAATGGAGTACCTGACCCATCACGGGCGATGCCCTGGTAATTAAATGCCTGTGGAGGTTGAGCAATGGCAGTCAAACAGAAGAACAATGCCACAAAACATAAGAATAAACTTTTCATTTTATTGTGTTTTCAAAAGTTGATAAGATTGAATTAAAGCACCGTGGTCAAGAGAAACCACAATCAAGTACGAACCTGATGGTAAGGCAGAAGCTACATATTGGTCTACAACCTCTTGTCCTTCAAATGATTTTTTCCAGATGCTTGTTCCTTTACTATCCAATAATTCAATATCACCTTTTTCAATTTCAGTAAAGATCATTTTAATCCTAAGCTCATCTGAAAAAGGATTAGGGAATACGGTGATCACACCTGATTCCCCGGGAATAGATTTGACTGCTACTATCTGATAACTTGACTGATGGAAACCCTGAGATAGGCTAGCCCCGGATACATCCAGGAAGTCTACAATCATCTCTCCTAAGGTCCAATCCAGGGAAAGGTTGTCAGCCTTAAATGATTTTGCGGATGATGAAATCACCTGGAGATCTTTATCCTGGCTGTTGGCTATTGTGCATACACCGATGCAAAGCAGCAGGAGTAGTTTTATTTTCATAAGCATGGAAAGCTAAATTAGGAAAAAACCTCAAGACCATCAGCAATTGAAATTAATTGGGGCAATTAGTAGATGCTCTATTTATTGACCCATCATTATTGGCGGTCATTCGTCAGTAATTTAATTGATTAAATATATATTAAATAATGAAGAACATATTGACTTCTAAATTACACTTTGCAACTTCGGTCATTTCCCTATCTTTCACCTTATGAAATACTTTGATACTTCCATATACGCTGAACGGCGTAAAAGCCTTGCAAAAGCTATTGGTCAAGGGATATTATTTTTTCCCGGCTCCATTGAGCAAGCCTATAATTATAAGAGCAACACTTTCCCTTTCCGACAGGATAGCAATTTCCTTTATTATTTCGGCTTTGCTCAGCCGGGCTTATCCGGTATTATAGATGTGGATAGCGGTAAATCCATTTTAGTCGGTAATAATGCAGATATAGAGGATGTCGTCTGGATGGGGCAACAACCCACCATGGATGAGCGAGTGCAATTAATTGGCGCTGACCAGCACATTGGAACTACTGATTTGCAAAGCTGGCTTAAAGGAAAGCAGATTCTTTATTTACCTCAGCATCATGCGGACAGGGTCTTTTATCTCGCGGAGGTTTTAGGAAAAACAACCGATGAAGTGCGCAATGGGCACTCTATGCCACTCGTACATGCAGTGATAGCTCAACGGACACATAAGGCTCCTGAAGAAATAGAACAAATGGAGCAGGCTTTATATATCACGGCTGCAGTGCATACGCAAATTCGAAAATCAGTTGCCCCAGGAAAGTATGAAGCACAGATCAGGGGAATTGCGGAGGGCGTTGCATTTGCCAACCAATCACGGCTGGCTTATCAAGCTATTTGTACTATACAAGGTCAGACCCTACACAACAATGAATACCATCGGGTTCTCAAGGAAGGGGATATGTTGTTGTGTGATATCGGAGCTGAGAGTATCATGGGGTATGCAGGGGATATTACCCGGAGTTATCCCGTCAGTCCAAAATTTTCCACACAACAAGCAGAAATTTATGATCTCGTGCTTAAAGCAGAAACGGAGTCCATACATGCGGCAAAGACTGGTGTACGATATCTTGATGTTCATCTCGGTGCTGCAAAGATTATTACCGAAGGCCTGAAACAAATTGGCTTGATGAAAGGCAACACAGATGAAGCCGTAGCAGCAGGAGCTCACGCATTATTTTTTCCGCATGGCCTTGGTCATATGATTGGCCTGGATGTGCATGACCTGGAAGGGCTCGGAGAGAATAACGTTGGGTATGATAGCACTGTACAACGAAGCAAACAATTTGGTACAGCTTATTTACGAATGGCCCGTGCTCTTGAACCGGGTTTTGTGATCACAGTCGAACCAGGTATTTATTTTATTCCAGAGCTGATCGATATGTGGCAAGGTGAAGGAAAACACAAGGATTTCATTTGTTATGACAAACTCAATCCATACAGGAATTTTACGGGTATTCGAATCGAGGACAATGTCCTGATCACCAATGACGGACCCGTTGTTCTCGGACCACCTATTCCCAAATCACGAAAGGATATTGAGCGAGAATAAGTTTTAGAAGGTTGAAATTTCTATTTAGACTTATTGTATTTCCCTGATGGCAAAACTAGGATGGTCCTCCAGTTCATGCGTGAGATAAATCATTTCCCAATTGTATTTGAGACAAAATTCTCTAACCGCTTCAACCACTCCGTAGCGATATCCTGCATTCCAATTGCCAATGATATAGTCATGTCCTGCAATAATTCCTCCTTTTTTCATTTTAGGACGCAGGAGTTCTAATTCGCGTCGCGTAGTGTTGTAGGTATGATCTGTGTCCAGGTAAACCCAATCAAAATAATTATCCTGGCAAGTCACTATAGCTCCAAAAGATAAGTCCCTGATGATTTCAATCTGCCCGTTGTTTAATTGGGAAGAAAAACGGGTTTTTACTTTTTCAAAAAGCCCACCATGATATCGCTTCGATGCCCATACGTCAATTAACACAAGTTTTTTTGGCTTACATATCGTAAGAATAAGATTAGAAAAATCTCCTTGATTCACTCCAATCTCAGCAACCACAGCATCGGTAGGCAGGCGTTTAAGCAATTCAGTCCTATCTGCAAGGGACACCAGGTGTTGAACATGTTTAGGTTCAAAATTGACATGAGGATATTCAGCGAATAATTTTTCTCTGAACCTGCTGGTCAACCGGTTCGAAAAAGTGACGATTTTTTGTGCAACGGACATGATTGTAAGATAAAGTGGTCCAAATAGATTAGCCAAGATATTTAATAAGAACTTCTTCTACATAATGCTTACGCGTCAGATAAATGGTTTCGCCGGCATCAGAAGGTATTTCATAACAGGCCCCTGTATCTTCCCAGGTGAAAACTCCTTTCTTATGTAATACCGATTCCAGTTTATTGACAAGATCAGGCACTGTTATCTTCGCTGACCCCGGAATATTAATGACCTTACGGATCTTCGGATCATTTCCATAGGGCATCAACATGGGTACCAGGTCGTCAATATCAAGTATATGCCGGCAAGCCTTTGCGTGCAGATTGATTTGCTTTTGCTCCAGAATGGCATTAGCCAGGAAATTAATGAGTGTATATGGATTTGGAGTATGTCCTACCAATATCGGCAGCCTTACTATTAAAAAAGATTCTGCTGTGTCTTGAATCCGTTTTTCAATACTTAATTTGTGCTGGATGTACGGAGTATTCGTTTTTGTTGGATCAAAAATGCTCGTCGTACTGAAGTAGATTAATGTCGTATTTTTGTTGACATAATCATTCAATAAAGTTTTCTCACGGGCAAATGCCTCCTCATCCATTTCGGTCGAATTGGATACCCCGGAAGCAAAGACCACATACGGAGGAGAATCAAAGAAAGAGTTTCTAAATGCTGTTGCAATAAGGCCGCGACCAACAATCATGAAAAAGGCGCATCTGTCAAATGAGGAACAAAAGTACAAATATTCTATACATCTATACTGCCAGAAGATCCTTTGTACACAAGGATCTCCAGTTGCTCGAGGAACATTTTAAGGTCACCCCGTATCATTTTAAAACCGACGATAA
>DASXWI010000347.1:0-3624 GCA_036503755.1 Saprospiraceae bacterium
AGTCGGGTGAACATTTTAGGGTCGCTATTCCACTGATCGCTTAAGGATAATTACGAGATTAGTACGGAGGATGTGTTTGTGGTGTGACTACCAGGTTTTTTTCATATTTTTCTAAAAATTACCCCGATGCAAAAAAACCACTTTCTTTTTCCCAGGCCTTTTTTATCCATCCTTTGTGCTTTTCTGATCATCCTCGTTTTTTCATTTGATGTGCACTCCCAGTTCATCATCAGATTAGAACCCTCACCACAACGAAAGGAAGTGTTCAATAAATATTTCAGTAGTTATGCCCTCGGTACCTTAGACAAGGGACAAGTAGGCACCTTGCTGCAATCACGTGCTCAGTTTGATACACTGACCGTCGAAGCCAATGATATTACCTATACGTTTTCACTAGAAGCCAAAGATGTCCGAGCAGCCGATTATGTCCTTAGTGTATTTAATGGAAGTACCTCAGAACAAATGCCTCGCAGCGCCAATAAAACGTACACCGGGAAAACACTCGAAGGGGATCTTCCTGTGTGCATTACAGCAGATGAGCAATTTTTCACCGCCATGATCATGACAACTGAAGGTGCTCTCTTTATTGAATCTGCAAAACTTACAGATCCGAGTGCTGTGGATGCTCAGTTTGTAATTTACCACGAAAGAAACGTGATCCAGGATCCTGAGCATAGCATGTGTGGCGTTGTCAACTCATCATCCGAAGCAACACCCCATCAAGACACCTCCGGCAGTCGTGAGATGATAGAGTGTAAGGAAGTGGAGCTTGCCATTGCGAACGATCATCTGATGTTTCAGAAGTACGGGACTGTGGGTCATGTGGAACTCCAGAATCTCGCTGTCATTAACCTGGTCAATACCGTCTATAATAATGAGTTTACGTATGAGATCAAACACAAAGTGAAAGAAATCGTGGTCGTCACTGGTAATGATCCTTGGTATACCGGTACAGATCCGTTAGAGCTATTTGACAGTTTTTCAGCGTGGGCCTGGCCTGGAGGATTTTCTCTCCCCCATGATGCCGGGAGCTTATGGACTAATCGTGATTTTGATGGTTCCACTGTTGGGTTAGGCAGGTTGGAAGCACTGTGCGGTGACGACAGCTATACCATAATGCAGGACTTTGTATTTATCATGCCTTTGTTGCGCACTTTGTGGGCGCATGAGCTTGGCCATAACTATGGATATTTACATGATGAAGGGCCCGGATATATAATGAGCCCATCTGTGAGCGAAACGACTGATTGGTCTGAACCTTCAATAACTACCCTGAATACACAGTTTCAGCAGAATGGCACCTGCTTATTCTCATGCCAGAATCCTCCACCACCCCAGGGTGGTGTTGGCATTGGCATTCCTATTCCGAATCCAACGGCCATATTAGATATCACCAGTACAACTAAAGGATTGCTTATTCCCCGATTAACTCCCCTACAGCGCGATGCCATCACGAACCCTGCAAATGGATTGGCCATCTATGACACGCACACTAAATCCTTTTGGTTTTATAATGGAAGTCAATGGGTAGAGATCATCGATGGAACAGATTTTCAAAAACAGGGAGAAAACATAGGTATTGGACTGACATCACCTGCTACGAATACGCTGGATATCGCTACTTCCACCAGAGAAAATCTTTATTCTGAACCAGTAGCACACCCCACAGGTATTCCGGTATATATCACAGGTGACGATCCTTTATATAAAGGGCTTGAAGTACGGGACAATTATGGTTCTGCTGGGGTAGGACTTAGTGCAGGAAATTTTAGAGGCGAAGTTTATGCTACAGGATGGGCTGATAATGTACCTCTTACACTTTCTACTAAAAGCCTCGGAGAATTGCAATTCAGAACCAATGATACAGAGCGTGCACGGATTACAGGCAGTGGAACTTTCGCTATCGGCACGACCACACCAAATGCAAGTGCATTGCTGGATTTGACCAGCACCGCAAAAGGTATTCTTATCCCCCGGATGACCACTGATCAACGGACTGCCATCCCCAATCTTGTCCCAGGTCTTTTAGTTTTTGACAATACCACTAATTCTTTTTGGTACAGGGGCAGTATGGATTGGCTTGAATTGACTGACAACCTTGATCAGGAAGTGTACCGCAATGGTCCGGATAAAATTTATATGGGTCTGACAGATTCAGTAGGTATCGGAACGAACGATCCAAAATACAAACTCGATGTAAATACAGCTATCAATCAATACGGGTTCGCACAGACAGGCGGAAATGTCGAACTGGCCAGTTGGATTGGTGACGGTGGTGAAATCGGTACTGTCAGCAATCATACCATGAGGCTCTTTGCCGGAAATGGATTTAACCAGTTTGCATTACTTCCAAACGGAAATATAGGAATTGGTACTACCAGCCCGAATGCCCCGCTTCAATTCTCAAACGCTACTACCAACCGGAAGATCGTTTTATATGAAGCCTCAAATGATGACCATCAATTCTTTGGACTAGGTGTCAACATCGAAGGCACACTGAGATACCAGGTACCAGTCACTGTCAACGACCATGTATTCTATGCAGGTACAAGTGCTACCACCTCAAGCGAACTATTGCGCATCAAGGGAACTGGAAATGTAACTATAAACGGTGTCGTGGAAGTTGAAACCTTTACCACTCCTGCCCTGCTTAATGGATTCACGCAATATGAAAATGGGTTTGCCCATGCAGCTTACTACAAAGACAAAATGGGACGCGTATTTCTGCGCGGCACCATCAATAACGTCAATGATCCGGATGGACTGATCATCTTTAATCTACCTGCTGGATATAGACCATCTACGAGTGGAAGATTAATGTTTGAGGTTATTAATAATGGTACTACAATTCGTGTTGACATCCTGGTAAATGGTGACGTGGTAGTCATTTCAGGGTCGGCTGGATGGGTTAACCTAAATGGGATTTCGTTTAAGGCAGATTAAAGTTTTTGCAATCGTATTTTTATTTCAATAAAAGCTCAGTTGAGCCAACTCCTTGCCAATATTCTGAATGCCATCGATGATACGTTGGCTCTGGGCCTGTGAAGGCTTCTTATTACGTGACACGTACTGCGACAACAACGTAGGATTCATGCCAATTTTTTCGGCCAGGTGGCGTGCATTGAGTACCCGATAGTACTGAAAGAACTGATGCAAATCAATTTCAATGATAATATTCTAAGCTATTCATACGTGATCACATTTGGCATAAAGCCCTTGATCAGTGATATCATGATTTATCAGTATTGAATTGACCCCTAAATGCTTCTTGTTTTGAAGAATCATTTATCATCAAATAATGTTTTCAATACCATTTTCAAATTTTTAAAACAAACAAAATGAAAACGCTGTCAGCATCAATGCTGATTAAAAGCTAATATGCACCTGGTCTAAAATGATTTAGAGAAAATTAAACCTAACTCAATGAAAAATATATTCCTATTGATACTAGTGGCATGGTCCACCATTGCATTTACACAAAAAGAAAAGGCACATGTTTTCAAAAGTGCTCCTTCAAGTGATTTGATAAACTCAAGACATACAAGCTTAGAAGAACAAGGCCTGGAGGCATCATTACCAGGCACAGGAACTGATTTCAGAAACCAAACTTTAGGTTATCAGGAG
>DASXWI010000348.1:0-2795 GCA_036503755.1 Saprospiraceae bacterium
CCGGATCGAGATATTGGATCTGGCCACTCATCACTTCAAATCGATTAACCTTCAATGGGGTAAAGGTTTTAAGCATTACACGAAAATCGCTGGAATCCTTTTCAAGTTGTTCTGGCTCAGAAGCATCATCTGTAAACCGGAGAATTGCAGTATCGCATTCCAGTTCGCTTACAATCTCGCCCTTAAACAATGATTTCCATTCTATGGATATATCGATGTTCCCGGCAGAGAAAAACGGAATTTGCTCTTGTGTGGTCGTATCCACAACGTTTATATACAAGTTTCTAACCACATAAGCTCCCCTGATAAGAGCAATATCAAGATCAGCTACATGGCCATAATACCCATCAATGTGTGCAAGTCGCTTATTAATAAAATTCAATGCAACATAAGGTAGGATCAATCGAAAAACCACCAGGAGTACCAAAACAACGAGACCGATCCGGAACCATTTCTTTCTTTTACTTTCCTTGGTTGCAGGTGCTGTATGTTTTCGAGATGGGCTCATATATGGCAATGAATATATTTCTAGTGTTTCAACTAATATACAGACTTTGGATTAAAGTCAACAAAACCATTGCCACTAAAGTCAAATCATGTATGGAATTCTGAAAATCATGTAAGAAGTAAATGAAATTTCATTAACTTTCAGAACTACAATTTCTGATTGTTGGTTTTGCATCACCTGCGTCACCCGATGGCGAATGAATCGGAAAACTCAAACAGTTCTCATTTTTAGCTTCTGGTTAACCGGATTAACTCTTCATGCTTACCATCTGGAATTACCAACGGATACGATACCCGTAGTCGTCCACGTCATTCATACCGGCACACCGATTGGTGCTGCTGACAATCCTCCGGATAGTCTAATTGAAGATCTACTTGATTTAATGAATAATGTCTTTCAGAAAAATGGCCCAGATTACGGTGGCGCTGATATCGACCTGGCTTTCCAATTAGCACGGCGATCACCAACATGTACATCCACCACAGGAATAAATCGGATGAATGGCAATGGTGTACCTGACTATTCCTCCGGAGGGATCACAACTGATACGATGGCTTATCCAAACAGCGCGCATGAACTGCAGGTGAAAGCATTGAGTCGTTGGCCAAATACGGATTACCTGAACATATGGGTCGTGAATACCATTGACGGTAATCCAAATTTTCCAGGTGGATACGCTTTTTTCCCTGAATATAACTCCGCTCTTACCGATGGAATCGTGCTCAGATCCAGTGTGATCAATGGAACTAATAAAACCATCATTCATGAGCTGGGACACTATTTTTATCTCTACCACACATTTGGTCTTGCATGGGGAGGTTGCCTTTCGGAAACAAATTGCCTGACAGATGGTGACATAATCTGTGATACAGAAAATTGCAATTATCAATTTGCGTGTAGTGCTGACATTAATCCCTGCACTGATGAAGAATGGCTGATCGCCGACGAGGAACATCAATACACGGTGCTAAACAATTACATGGGGTACACAGATTGCCAGTGGATGTTTACGGAAGGGCAGAAAGCAAGGATACTTTATGCATTAAATACCTTCCGGCCGGGTTTACTGTCTTCACATGGATTGGATACGATTATGCCTCCCGATATGACCATGGCCTGTATCCCTGTTGCACAAAATGGATTGTCACCTTATTACGGAATAGAACGAGTAGAAATTGGTCCATTAGAGGTGTATTCAAATACAAGCGCTGCTGATGGAAATTTTTATATAGACAGGACCTGTAATCAAAGCTTATATATTGCTGCGGGTGATAATATTCCGATACATATAACTTGTTCTTATCAAAATTATTCACAGGTACGTGTATACCTTGATTTGAACAATGATGGTGAATTTGATTTGCCGGATGAATTGATGTCTTCAGGTAATGGTGGCCTGGTAGTGGATACTTTAGCTATTCCTTTAACCGGTATTGAATTATGCGCTCCACACAGACTTCGGATAGTTGTTGATCACCCTGCAGCACCCTCTCCAACGCCATGCTTGCTTGTGGGAACTCAGGCTGAGGGTGTGGGTCAGATAGAAGACTATGCCTTGATCATACAACCGAGAATAGTGGAATCGGTCAATTCAGGAGACTGGGATGATGCAGCGACATGGACATGTAATTGTATTCCTACTTCCATTGATTTTGTTTACATCAAAGCCGGTGATATTATTTCCATTACCCCAGCGATGGGTGTATTGGAATGCGCTGATATTCATCTTGAACCAGGTGCGGAATTGGAAATTGATGGTGACTTGATTGTAGCTGGTGGTTGCTATTAGATTTTTCAAAAACAGGCAACAACATAAACTTTGTTTGTTGTTGCCTGCTCAAGCATTTTACCGGGAAAATTTCAATGGGCGTCGATCCAGTTTAAAATATAGTCGGCATACTCTTTATAGGTAGAAGGCCCTACCACATAATGATTTTTTCCGGCATATTCTTTATACTCGATCACCGATCCATTGGTCTTGCTATACCTTTTAAAAATACGGTAACTCAATGTCGAAGGCATGATATGATCCTTCGTTCCCCCGAGAATGAGTAAAGGCGCATGTTTCTTTTTGAAATCCACAAATGCTGCAGACGTCAATCCATCCCGGGCCACAAGTTTTGATTCAGGTACCACGGATACATCATACGATTCTTTTTGTTCTTTGAGCGACATGCCATTGGTAAATGCATATTGCCAATCGCTCAGGGACATGAGATACGTTTTCTTTGTGGAGGTAAACAATCCAAGGCTTTTCCAGCCTGCCCGCAAAAATGAGAACTCGTAT
>DASXWI010000349.1:0-1832 GCA_036503755.1 Saprospiraceae bacterium
ATGCAGTCGATGCTGACGATCTGGTGATAACGGGGAAAATTGCATTGGCATCCGGTAGTGTAATACAGCTCAAAACATTTTTTAAATAACGCATTTACTTTTTCAAATCCGTCTTCCATTCTGTTTTATTTGTCAGCACAAGTTAACCATTATAATTACTGAACTCTCCGCTTGTACAAGTCTCCAGACTTGAATGCAATATACTTTGCCGCTCCTGACGCAAGAAGAAAGGTCTCTCTTCTCTTCCCCTGATGCTTCTTAATGTCCTTCTTGCAACTCACCCCCAATCCGGAGTGGGTATGAGTGTCTGTGTGAGTGTGACATATCAATTATTGTTTCAATAACCAATACTTCGACCACGCCCAGTACAAGTACCCAAGTAGAACTGGAAAGTTTTTTAAGTGAGTACTCCTCACACCTACACCTCACACTTCTTACTGTCTCACTGTCTTACTGTCTCACTCTCTCACTGTCTTACTTGCCGAAGACAAAATCCGAAATAACATCCACCAACCCTATGGCCAAAGGCAAGGCTGGGTTGTTGTATGAAGCTGCATTTGCCGCAGCGTCGCCATCGATCTTCGTAAGCACGTGATTCATATTATCGAAGAATACCAACTTAGCTTTTGGGTTTGCTTCTGAAAGTAGTTGCGCATCTTCTATTGTCACCTGCAAGTCATTTGTGCCTTGGAGTATCTGTACCGGGATCTTTAGTTTCTGAATTTCAACTTGCGGATCATACTTGAACCAGGAAATCAGATACGGTTGGACACTCGGCCTGAAGATTGCATTGAGCATTGGATTTACATCGTTGACCGTTTTGCCCATGGTCAGACTGTCAAGGATCGGAAAACACATATCCTGGACTTGTTGTGGCTGTTTGCTCAACTGTTCTCTCAGCGTTTTGTCGGCGGATTGACCTGGACCTGCAATTGAAATAAATTTATCTGCCTGGCCTGATGCCAGCATTCCGATCAATGAGCCTTCGCTATGGCCAATGATAATTACTTCTGTGAATCGATCGTCATGCTTAAGTATGGTTATCCAATCTTTCGCGTCATTGACATAGTGATCAAAACGAAGGTCTGCCTCCTCTATTCCGGCTTCCTGGCTTTCTCCGATTCCTCTTTTATCATAGCGTACGGTAGCTATATTTTTGGCGGCAAGTTCGTGTGCGAGTTTCTTATAGGCATCCGATTTCACCATCGGGTTATTGCAATCCCGATCAGTGGGCCCGGATCCGGCGATGATTAAAGCAACAGGGATGCTGTTGAATTTTTTTGGTGTGGTTAATGTCCCAAATATCTTTCCTGTTTTTGTTTCGAGGACGATGGGAGTTTCGATGAAGGTAGGGTCTGTTGCAATGGATGCAAATGCATTTATTCCTGTGAATAGCAGGGATAGTAGAATCAGGTAAAGTTTGTTCATTGTACTTCAGGATAATTTATAGTGTTGTTTAATTGTATTAATTCTACCACGGGCCATGCTGTTTTACTTGATAAAAACGATTGCCATCAAATCGATAGAGTCCAGATCCAGCACCCCACCACATATTTCCTGACCGGTCTTGATACATACTTTGTACACAGTAATTTAAACCGTCAGCAGGAGTATACATGGTAAAAGTTAAGTCTTTCATTCACTTTATTCAAGACACTTGCTGATGGGTAGCTTGTGGTACATGAGTATTTTGTCAGCAACTACCATAGTAGGTAATCACAATAGAAGGCCAAAAAATTAAAATTGTTATTTTTCCATCAGGAGCTGGAAAATTAATTTCATACCTATCGTTTGTAACGGATAGGCCATAAAAATGAATAGAAGCTTCGAGT
>DASXWI010000350.1:0-2282 GCA_036503755.1 Saprospiraceae bacterium
AGCTTCCATATTGTAGTGTTCCACCTCCAACATGATAGACTACGGATTGTGGGCAGGATACAATACGATATTCCTTGAGTAAGACTCTCCACGCGAAATCAATTTCTTCCTGGTGAGCAAAGTAGTCGACATCAAATCCTCCCAATTGATGAAATACATCGCTCCGTACTACAAACGCAGCACCTGAAGCCCAAAAGATATCCATCGGCGTTTCATACTGTCCGGTATCCCTTTCGATGTTTTGTAGGATTCGTCCTCTGCAGAATGGATATCCAAGAGAGTCCATACATCCTCCTGAGGCACCGGCATATTCAAAATATCCTCTTCGAGCTTCAGCAAGGATTTTTGGCTGGACCGCGGCAATGCGATCATCAGTCTCCATCAAATCTATAATAGGCTCAAGCCATCCTGGAGTGATTTCGATGTCACTATTGACAATTGCATAATACTTAGCTTTAATCTGAGCTAACCCTTCATTGTATCCTCCAGCATAACCAGTGTTTTTTTCGAGACTGATTGTGGTGACATCCGGATGCTGTGTTCGAATCCATTTTACGGAACCATCCGTTGACGCATTGTCAACGACATAGATTTTGTTATTGGGAAATCGGTTTGATTTAAAAAAGGGAATAAAGCGATCTAAGTAATGCTTTCCATTATAATTAAGAATGACAGTCGCTACATCTGCTTTCAACGCATGAGGGCCCCGAAAAAAAGCTTTCACGGCCTTTTCATCATCTGCCATAGCCACCTTTAGTTCTTCCATGGATGGATACTTGCGGTCGCCCCTGATGAAAGCATAAATTTCTACGGTAATATCCTGGTCGTAAACTTGTCTGTCAAAATCAAACAAGTGTATCTCGACCCGTCGATCCGAAGCAGATTCAATGGAAGGCCGTAGTCCGATGTACAACATTCCTTGATGCTCAATCCCATTTAATGTCGCGGTGGCGGCAAAAATACCATCGCGGGGAAGGAGTTTTTTGGGATCCGTGACCTGCACATTAGCGGTTGGATAACCGATATGATGGCCCAACCGATTGCCTGTCACTACCTGTCCTTTAATCATATAGGGATGGCCCAGAAACTTGTTAGCCAACTCTATATTATTGTCCTGGAGCGCGAGCCTGATCTTGGTTGAACTAATGGTGATATCTTTCAATTCTTCCTCTTCAATTCGTACAACATCAAAGCCAAAATCCTCACCATAGAGTTTTAACAAATTGACATTTCCTGTTCTATTCAGCCCGAACCTGTGGTCATAACCGATCACGATAAACTTTGGGTGAAAACGAGAAACAAGGAATTTTTCAATGTATTCCTGTGCTGGTTGTTGGGAAAACTCGATGGTAAAAGGGACGATGACAACATTTGAAACACCGGCTCTCCTGAAATATTCGAGTTTCTCATCGAGAGTGGTCAGAATCTGGAGCTCATTGTCCTTTGGGTAGATGATTTCACGGGGATGGGGATGAAAGGTAATCACCACATCTTCGCCTTCGGTTTCTTCGGCGAGTTGTTGAATCCGTTTGAGGATTTTGTAGTGACCATGGTGCACGCCATCGAAACTGCCGATGGTAATGACAGAATTCCGGAACTCCGGCAGTGCTGACAGGCCCCTAAAAATGTTCATGGACTACAAAAGTATCCAATTTGTCTGTAATGTATTGGCATTATATCCGGGCTTTAGGAATGGTTGAAATGAAAGAACCACAAGGATGCAGAAACGTTTAATATTTTGTGCCGTAGCAATCCTTTTTCCCTGAATTACGTTTATGAACACATGATAAGGCAGTTTTTAGGATTCATTTTTGGATTAGGCGCGTTCTGTGCCACAGGTCAGTCACCTGATTTTGACCGTCTGAAGGAGGAGATCTCCTATCATGCCGACATCACCTTGAATGCAACGAAGAGTGAGCATCGACAGAGAGCGCATGACCTGATGGTGGCCTCGCTGGACAGTTTTCTCAATATGCCGGGCTCTTTTCAGGTTCCCCTCGACAGTATCCCCTGGATTTCTACGGTAAAAGGCGATGATTTCAGGATTATCACCTGGCAACTCAGGATATCAGATGATGAGTATAAATATGGAGGAAGAATACAAGGCGCAAACAGGGTAGTGAATCTAACAGACGCACGACCCTTCATTAATGGAGCCAACAGAACCACTTTTTCCCCTTCTACCTGGTATGGTTGTATTTATTACCAGATTTACCCTTTCGAACGTGACCATGTGAAGTATTATATGCTCCTTGGGTTTAATGCGGAGAATGGCCTGCTAA
>DASXWI010000351.1:0-5216 GCA_036503755.1 Saprospiraceae bacterium
TTCATAAGCTGGAATATCACCGTGAAATACCAGCTGACGGCCACTTCGTTTATTATCCCGGAACTACGGAGATCGCAGAAGCATCTGCTGCACCTACCCTTGGGCGTTCATTTAAAATTTTTGCTGATGTAACAACTATGCCTGGTGTGAATGGCGTAATCGTAGCGCAAGGATCACGCTTCGGTGGATATTCCCTTTATGTGAAGGATGGAAAAATCAACTTCGTGTATAACTTTCTCGGCATTGGTCCTGAACAAAAACTATCTACCTCATTGCCTGCTAATGGGCGTCATACGTTCGGAGTAGAATTTGTAAAGGAAAAAATGAGTGATAAAATGGAAACACTTGGCACTATGAAACTCTATGTGGACGGCAAGGTTGTAGGTGAAACATCAGCCAGAACACAGTCTGGACATTATGCCCTTTGTGGCGAAGGCTTATGTATTGGCTACGACAGTGGTGATGCGGTGAGTAAAAACTATACCAATAAGTTCCCGTTTACAAAAGGGGAAATTCATAAAGTCGTGTTTGCGGTGGGGGAAGATTCGTTTGCTGATGTGGAAAATAAATACAAAGCAAAAGAGGCACAGATGTCCACCAGGAGCCATGAAGGTGAAGAGTAAAAAATGAAATCCTTTATTAGGTAAGTATGAAAAAAAAGAGTGGGCACCCAGTACGTGTCCACTCTTCTATTCATGAAAAAACTACCAATTAAAAGTTCCAGAGACGTGTGATATTGAATCCAATCAGGATCTCATTGTCACCAAAATTGTTTGAATTATAGGTATGATTATATTGCGGTACAAGACTCTGGAAATTACCAATAAAGAGTTGAAATGCGTGAGAACTGGTAACGAATTCAACTCCGAAACTCAGGTTGGACTCGGGATCAATAAATTCCTGGTCCGTGATTGGTAAATCATATTCAAAGATCACCCCGATGGTATTGGAAATTTTATACCTCGCTAAGGCGCTTGCTGAAAATTGCCCGTACTGATCCTGGCCAAGATCATTACCCTCGTCATCGTAATGATGTTCCTTGAAATTAAACCAGGAATAGTTACCGGAGAGTTGTACGGAGAACTTATCAGAAAATTTCCGAGCAATCATTACTTGATGGAAATAAGACCACCGGTCGGAAAATTCTTCGAAGTTGGTATCCTCTTCTTCACGTGAGTCTACAGCAGCATTTACATAATAGCTGAGGCTCACTGCAGATCCACCGCCTTTCATTTGGCGGAGAATAGCATACTTGCCGTAAACATCCCAAAGGCTGTTAAACTTAGTGATTCCAAATCCTATCAGCAGACGATCTACAGGGACATAATCAACTCCAAAACGGATATTCGAAGAAGCAAAAACACCGTAAAAATCATCGTAGCCTTGATCCCATGTTCCAAATCTGTGTTGAAAATCTGCTTCAAATGTCCCTTTGACAGGCACCATGACGGTTTGAGCATCAATAAGCCAGATACTTTCAAACGTATTTTTTACTGGCTTGATTTTTTCTGCTTCCTCCAGGTCAAGGTCAACGGTATCCTCCTGGGCGTAAAGATTGCCGGTATAGAGTGACAATATCAAGCAGCCTATCCAAATTATCCTGCCAAAAAAAGACCGTGCTTCAATCTGTTCATTAATACAAGCCTTCATCTAAATATGCTTTAGCAAACAAGAACATTTTAACCGAGACCCTTATGCCTCATCAACTATTGCATGGCCGCAATAGAGTTATTCAGCAAGGCCATAGCATATTTGAAATTATGAACTCCCCGGCTCAAGTCTTCTTCTACAAATTTGAAGTTGTATAAAGCGCCTGCTTCATGCCCTTCATAATCTCCTTTGATATTTTGTCCCTTGGCTGCATCATACAGACCCCGGGCCACCAGGAGGTTTTCTAGTTCGAGCAACTTGGCCTCAATTTGTGCTTGACGATCATCCACAAGGGCATTAAGATCTGCAGCAACCGGGTGACAGGCAACACATGCTGCGGTATTGATGTTACCTTCTTCACTAATGACGCGGAAAGTGTGTCCACCAGATTCGGTAGCTTGTGCAGTACCCATGTGGCAGGTAATACAGCCATTACCATTGCTGTTTGCCAATAGCAAGGTATGCGCTGAATTT
Source organism: Saprospiraceae bacterium (assembly GCA_036503755.1). Classification (GTDB taxonomy): domain Bacteria; phylum Bacteroidota; class Bacteroidia; order Chitinophagales; family Saprospiraceae; genus Opimibacter. The sequence goes on from DASXWI010000351.1 coordinate 2,125, forward strand.
TCATAAACTGCCGGACCAGGGAGTTCATAGCCAACAAGACCTGATAACATGACACCCTGTGGACCATGGTGTGGTCCATACCTGGTGGTTTGAATATTAACAGTACCACCGGTGGTCGCATCAGGAAGTGCAGGAGTTACGACCCGAGGTTGGTGGCAACTGACGCAGAGGTTGGCTTTTCCCATATCAACTATTTCTCCACCTTCCCATAGGGTAACCGGATCCTGTTGTGTAAATGCCCAGTCAGCTTCTGTATATGTTGTATGTATCTGGTGGCAGGTATAGCAGTTTTGAGGTAATGGATCTTCAATGGCTGCAGCAGTAGCACCAAGGGGAGCATCGGTTTCAATCCGTTCCAGGAATCCCTGGCTGGTATGACAACCTGCACAATTTGTGGCATTGTGATCATAGTTACCACCCGTAGCGTGAACAGAGTGCTCCCATTGAAATACTTTTGCAGTTATCAACTGAGAACTTCCATGGCACAGCACACAATTCTGGGTGCCATCACCCGTTTGACCCTGAGGACCTGCCGGACCCGTTGGGCCAGCTACTCCATCTTCACCTTCACATGAAGCTAATCCCAATACAATGGTGATGCAAAAGGCGCAAATCAAAAGCATGTAGTTTTTCATATTGCTTGATTTTATCATGAATAAAACAAATCTAAATTGTTCCAACGCTATAAAATTGCCACCAAAGGGTATTTTTTCTGATGATCAAGATCAGTGGGATCGTTGATATTACTCATACATCCTTATGTTTTCATGGGGGGTGTTATGCATCAAGAAACCCGTTGATTTCGGTTTATCACCATGTAACTAAATGTAAGAATAATAAGGATAATTCCCGCTACAATCTGGAACCTTCCGGGTCTTTTAACAATTTCGATTTTGGCCGTCCCCGTGCCTTGGTTGATACAGGTAATGGGCGTGAACCTGTACACTTTGAATCTTCCGGATTTGCCTGATAATAAATCCAGGGGCTGTGCGCTTTTTCCTGAGTCCTCCTGTATTGACAAATGGCAATCACAATGTGTAAGCACCTTCTCTTTTACCTCTCCGAGGCCGAGCTTGAATCCTGTTTCAGGTATTGCATATTCACCACCTTTACGTCCTCTTCTTTCAGGATACAGAAAGGCATCAATGTATCCTTCCCCTGATTTCCATACTTCAACATGAGCCACTGGATTAAGCATTGCAGTATCCTTTGTGGAAGGCACTGCTTTTAAATAAGCATGATCAGGAAAAGAATATAAAATGGTAAACCCAATCGTGTCGTGTCCAGGCATCTTATAAAATGTGCCTTCTTTCAAAGGTTGCTCTATGAGGGTGTCATGATAAAAGAAGAACACCTTTTGTTCTTCACCTGAAAAAACAACCATGTCCTTTGAATGATGCTTCTGATCCTTTAAGGCATTGATACTATCCAATGCACTTACCTTGAAATAAAATAAAGTCGCACCCAAACTGACAATATCTCCAAGTGTATGTTTGTTAGGTTGATCTGACCGAAGCGTAACGATGGGTGATCCTTCTTTTGTTTTGAGCTCCAGCGTAATCCCTGGCGCTATTGATTCAATGGTATCCCGGTTTACAGGGTATTCATAAGCAAACTGAAAATTGGGATAAAAGGCTTTCATCCGGAAATAAAAATCAGTATCTCCAACTCTCCGGATCTTCATCTGCTCTGCCGGAAACTTTTCAATCCATTGCTCAGACATTTGAAAAGATCCAGGGGCTTTTAAGGATGTGTCAGGACCCATGACCAGGAATTCAAATTCAGGTGTATAGGCACGAACCCGCATGGAATCAAGGGTAATCATCATTCCCAGACTTGCCTTGGGTTGATTGGATTTACTATCATTATTTGTAACCAGCGTTTTGGTTTCCCCTTCTACGAGGAGTAATTCCCCTCGCAATCCAAAGAAATGATTGATCAGGAATCCTGTGATTACAACGATTACGCCAAATAAAAGAATAGCCCTTGGATTGAAAAATCCATTCATAAAATGTTGATTGAATTTACACCTGGTAAGAAAAACTGAAGTTGACCAGGGATGACCAATATCAGTTCAATACATTTTATTCAGCCATGGTTCGCATATAATGCACCAGTTGCCACCTGTCATCTGCATCCGGAATCTTTTTATCGAAAGCAGGCATATCATCTCTTCCGACTGTTGTTTTGTAGAAGATTGCCCCATCCGTTTGCTTCTGGAAATCTGCCGAACTGAAATCACCACAGGGAGTATCCAATTGAGCAGCTTTTGTTCCATCACCCAAGCCTTCCTTTCCATGACATGATTTACAATGTGTGGAATAAAGAGCTGCTGCTGCAGTTTTATCAAATTTAACCGGGTTCTTCATGGTTTTGTAATTGTCTGGAACTGGCCACGGCTTGTTTTGCTGCGGAGAAGACATAAAAGACATGATCATCGTGGTCATCAGAAAGAGACCAAATAAAGAAATCAATAGTGTTTTCATTTTAAAGGTATTTACTGTTATAAATGTGATTTTTCAAATTTAATGCCTTTTACCTGATTTGTCTTGCAATCGGCTGATGTTTATTACTCGTTCAATCCTGCACGTTTATTGCGGCACATGATCCTTCTTAAATCTTATCCGGAAGAGTTTGAAGATGATGATCACATAATTGCCCCAAACCATAACCATGAGGATAAAAAAGGTAACCACCATCCATGCAGGTGGGTGGGGGCTCCATAAAGCTCTTGGAAGCTCTTTAGAGCCGGGCATTACCGCATATCCCCATTTTTTCGTCAATGACACAGCGAGATTGCCATACTCCTCAGATTCTTCAATCATTGCGGTAATATCGAGATTTGCTTCCTGGTCACCCGGCAGATCATTTGGAAATTCGATTTCCACATTTCCTTCTTCATCTGTTGCACCTTCGGCAACTTTCAATGAAGAAAACATGCGTCTGACATACACCGAAACGGCTGCTTCCGGGATAGGAACAGGTCCCTCCGGAGAATCTGCCGAAGCATGAAGTTTGATGTTGTAGGTACTATCCTCTTCAACGGCTTCTGCCGTTAGTAGGGCGGGATGTATCCTCAAATCTGTTTCACT
>DASXWI010000352.1:0-4110 GCA_036503755.1 Saprospiraceae bacterium
GCCGTAGTATCACCTGCCGTCGCAGCCTCCGCCACATACAGTTCACCTTGTTTATCCTTAGCATCCGGTGGATTAGTTCCTTTGAGGGTCAGGATGTAATTGGCTACCTGGGCCATTTGATTCGGGGTGAGTTGTTCTTTCCATGAGATCATCCCCTTGTCCGGAACTCCATACTTGATTGTTTTAAAAACACTCTGCAAGGAGCCGCCATGAATCCAATAGTCATCACAAAGATTAGGTCCGACTAATCCACCACCATCTGACTTATGACAAGCTGCACAGAGCATAACAAACGTTTTTTTGCCTGCTTCAAGCTCCGCACCTGTCATCAATGCCACGTTGGATTCATCGATATTACTGGCTTGCGTCTTGAGATATTCATCATGTTCGAGATTAGCCTTGGCTACAGCTATTTCATATTCTTCAATCTGCATTGGAGCCGATTTAGCAAAATGATACCTGTAAATGTATCCAATCGCAAATACGATCGTCAAAAGAAATGCTGTAGTAAACCATGGTGGAATCACGTTATCCAATTCCCTTATTCCATCGTAACTATGACCTGTGTCCAACTGATGTTCTTCTTCGATTGGCTTGAAATGCATGTCATCCCATTTCTTTTTCAATCGTTCCATGAGCGGCAATGCAGCAACTTCCGGTTGACCTTGTGTTTCTAGTTTCCGGATGAAATCATTGATTCTTGTCGCAAAGAAAATGATGAGAAAAAGTTCAGCACAGATCACAAGGATAAGGAGGATGGTCATCATGGGTGCTGATAGTCCGGGTGTATTTACCGTAAATGCATCTTGTGCCATCAACGTCGAGCTCATCAGTAAAAATCCGAATGGAATTACCGTCTTGGTCGTTCCGGATTTTATTCTCTTCGTATAATAGGTTTTGGCCGAAGCGACAAAAGCATTGGAGAGGATCCAGATGGGCAATAAAAGGAAGAGGGCAAAAATGATGAGCAAAGTATTCGTGTCAATCGTAAATCCCTTTTCCATATCTGTAACCTTCGGAGTTTGCCCGTACAGCGCTGCGCTAAACAACAGCATTCCTGCACTTAATATTTGTTTCATATGTCTTGAATTATAAGCCATGATTGTATTTAGTCGTTCAATGGAAGATTTTCCAGGTGTTCAATTTCTTTCTTGTCGATGCTAAAGATCCAGATGATCACACCGGTAAAGAAGGCAACAAAAAGCACAAGGGAGATGACAGGATAGATGCTGACACCCATTATTTGTTCGAGGTATGTTGAGAATTTCATGTTGATAGAGTTTATTTAGCGGTGATTGCAGTGGCTTTAATATCTCTTCCAAGTCGTTGGAGATAGGCGATGAGGGCAATAATCTCCCTGTCAGCCGGGATCTCTATCTTATCATTCTTCAGGTTAGCTGTAATCGCCTCAGCCTGTTTTTTCAAATCATCATTAGCAGTGGCTTCGTATCCATTTGCGTAAGGAACGCCCATCTTGCGCATAGCATGTATTTTCGATTTGGTAGTGTTGATGTCGAGCTCCGTTTCGAAGAGCGATGGATAAGATGGCATAATCGATCCGGGTGCCATCGAAGTCGGATCATACATGTGGTTGAAATGCCAGCTATCCGGATATTTTCCTCCGACCCTGGCAAGGTCAGGCCCTGTACGTTTACTGCCCCATTGGAAAGGATGGTCATACACAAATTCACCCGCCTTCGAATATTCACCATAACGTGCTACTTCATACCTGAATGGCCTGATCATCTGTGAATGACAATTGTAACATCCTTCACGGACATAGATATCACGTCCTTGTAATTCAAGTGGTGTATAAGGTTGGACAGAAGCAATTGTTGGAATATTAGATTTCACCAAAAAGGTTGGAACCAATTCAAACAATCCACCGAGGGCTACGACAATCAGACTCAACACCAACAACATGATCGGCTTCCGCTCGATAACACTATGCCAGAAACTACCTTTAGGCGAAGCATATTTTTTCTCTAAGGCAGGTGCTTCACTATATTCTTCAGCTACAAATTTTCCTGCTTTAGCTGTTTTCCATAAGTTGATGATCATGAGAACCACACCGATGAGGAAAATAGTACCTCCAAGCGCTCTAAGTACATAAAATGGAATGATGGTCTGCACCACATCCATAAATTGATATTGAAGTTGTCCTTCCGGGGTAAATGCTTTCATCATGAAATAAGAGCGGAAGGCACTCCAATACATCGGAATGGCATAGAGTACGATACCTAATGTCCCTATCCAGAAATGCGTTCCCGCCATTTTGCGGGAATGTAAAGGTGTATTGAAAAGTTTTGGAATCAACCAATACAACATACCAAACGTCAGGAATCCGTTCCAGCCTAAGGCACCGATGTGCACATGGGCTACAGTCCAGTCACTATAGTGTGAAATGGCATTTACATTTTTTAGAGACATCATCGGTCCTTCGAATGTGCTCATACCATAAGCTGTAACCGCAACCACAAAAAATTTCAACACTGGATCTTCCCGGACTTTATCCCAGGCACCTCTTAATGTGAACAAACCATTTAACATACCACCCCAACTCGGAAGAATCAGCATGATGGAGAATACAGTTCCTAAAGATTGTGCCCATTCAGGTAGGGCAGTATAGAGTAGGTGGTGTGGTCCAGCCCAGATATATAGGAAGATCAGACTCCAGAAGTGAATAATGGAAAGTTTATAAGAATAGATCGGACGATCTGCTGCCTTTGGAAGGAAGTAATACATCAACCCGAGATAAGGTGTTGTCAAGAAGAATGCAACCGCGTTATGGCCATACCACCATTGGACCAATGCGTCTTGTACACCCGCATACCATGAATAACTTTTAAACAGGTTGATCGGCAATTCCATCGAATTGACAATATGAAGCATGGCGACCGTAACCCATGAAGCAATGAAAAACCAGATGGCGACATACAAGTGTCTTTCGCGTCGCGTAAGAATGGTCCCAAACATATTGATCCCAAATACCACCCAGATAATGGTGATCAGGATATCAATTGGCCATTCAAGCTCCGCGTATTCTTTTCCTGAAGTCATCCCCATGAGCAGGGACAAAGCTCCGAGCACGATGATACTCTGCCATCCCCAGAAATGGATATTACCCAGCTTTTTACTCCACATCGGAGTCTTCAGCAGGCGGGGAATGGAGTAGTACACTGCCGTAAAAATTCCATTTCCCACAAAAGCGAAGATGACCGCATTCGTATGCACCGGCCTCAATCTTCCAAATGCCAGGTGCGGAAAGTATTCACTAAAATTCAATATTGGAAAAGCCAATTGAAAAGCAGCAAGTACCCCAAGCAACATCCCTATCGCACCCCACGTGATGGTCGCAATAGCAAACAATTTAGGCAGCTGGTTGTCGTAAGTAAATCTCTGTAATTCCACTTTGTAATAGTTGAGTTTGTGAATTGGTAATAAGATTATTCAATGTCAAGCTTATAGGCTTATTAAGCTTATAGGATTATAGGCTTATAGGGTTATGGTTTTATAAGGTATATAAGCCCATAAGCCTATAATCCTATAAGCATTATTGATTTAGATTTCGCATGTTCATAAGTTTAAAAGTTTATGAATTTATTTTCACTCTTCATTTTTCACTGCTCGTTCAAGTCTCCCGACTTGAATGCAATATCTTCGCGTCTCCTGACGCGACATTTTTTCGATGGGCTTCACCCATCGCTAGCGTATGTCAGCCTTTCAGGCTTTTTGCGTAATTCATACTATTCATTACGTATTCTTCACTTTTCATTCTTCACTCTTCATTTGTTCTTCGTCCTCGAAAAGAATCCTCCTCGGCGGCGAATAGTCGTCATCAAACTGTCCATCCCTGACACTCCAGAAGAAAGCAACCAGAAAGCTGGCAGCGATGCCGATGCTTACGATAAGGAGGATGATGATTGCGCTCATCTGTGGCTGGTTAAATGGTTAATTGTTTAATTGGTTAAATGGTTAAATGGTTAAATGGTGAGTAGTGAGTAGTGAGTAGTGAGTTGTGAGTTGTGAGTTGTGATGTCATGCTGAATAAGCATGTCCATCGCCCTCTGGAAGCTGGAAGCTGGTAGCTGGAAGCTCATTTCAATTGGT
>DASXWI010000353.1:0-27787 GCA_036503755.1 Saprospiraceae bacterium
GAGAGTGAAAAATGAAGAGTGAAGAGTGAAAAATGTGTAATCAGCAATAGTCAATGCCCCCCCCTCTGGAGGCTGGTAGATGGAAGCCTTTTAGAGTGAACAGTGAAATCCTTTCCTGACAGCTGAGAGCTGAGAGCTGACAGCTGACAGCTCTTACATCGCTGGTTGATCGTTTGGCCAATGGTTTAAGGCATCTATCACACCACCCATCAATGCCAGGGTGATAATCCAATAGAGGGTATTGATTGCCAGGTTTTTGAAATTCTTTCGTTCGAATAAGCCATTCGTGACTAATACTGGCATGGCAACCATGATCCCCAACAACGTACCATGAAATGCTCCGTGTTTAAAAGAATCAAAGGAACCTTCCTGTAAAGCTCCATCCACATTGGCCAGGAGAAACATAGACATCAAAAAGGACATCAGGAGGGATACACCGAAGATAATACCCATGTTTCCTTTTTTAAGATCTTCTTCTGTCAAGCCAAGCGAATTCATCCAGGCTTTTCCAAAAAGACTCTTATGATAATAAATAAAGCCGACAATCATTGGAATGAGTGCAGCAATAAGAATGGCTAACCAATTAGGCTGTAGCATACGGTTTGTTTTTAATATGTGATTTTGGATTAAGTAGGGCAACAAAGTTCTATGCCGAGATGGCTAACAACTTAATGCTAATCCAAAATAGCAACAAATCGGGATATGCTAACTTTTCTCGGCGTAAAATTTAAGCCCTTTCAGGCCGTCGTCAAATTGCTTTTTGAGATGACTGCGCATCATCAGCCCGCCGTATTTTTTCCAGGGAAGCATGCCTACTTCATGATCCATGATCCAGGTGACTTCGATATCATCACCTTTATGCGTAAACTGGAATTTTGCAGTTCCCTGGTCACGGCCATCAAAGTCGATAGAAGTTAAGATCTCTTCATTCATCGCTACCCTGGTCAGGGTCACGGTTCCTTTTCCAAGATGCTTGTTTTGTGATTCCCATTTATAGAATGCATTTTGACCAACCGGAGGATTACTGAAGGTCATCACCATGGTTGGATCCATTCGTTTCCACGGATCCCATTTTTCCCAGTTACGAAGATCGTTGACTTGTTCGAAGACACGATCCATTGGCGCTGTAACCAGTATCGACCTTTTTACTTTGATTTCGGATGGAAGCAAAAAAGAGAAAAGGATTAAACCGAGCAGAAGGAGGCCTAACCAAAGACCGATCTTCTTGAATAACTTTTTCATAAGAGGCAATTTCAAGTCAAATATCAGAAAAAAAGCCTTGTAAAGCATGCTTACTGCTTTCAATCTAAAAACTGAAATCACTTCATTTAATTCAGCCTCCTGAACTTAAATGTATAAACGTAGTGGCAAAGCAGGGAAGTGTTAAAAGCTATTGATAAAACACTTTTTCAAAAGCGACCAGGATCCATCTTTCATAAACCTGAAAATTTGCTGAGGTCAGAGAATGATAATACTCAAGTTTGATCCGAGTCTTCTGCCAATCCCTTTCATTAAGCAAGATCGAAAATTGACCATGCACCCCGCTTCGGTAATTTGAATTACGATTTTTATTTGATTCAGTATTTGTGTATGTCTTGGGTGGATTATATCGGTGATCAATCTCAATATAATCATCGAATTCAAAATCATAAAAAGGTTTCAAGACAAATACCCCAAAAGTAAAATCAAATTCTTTCGTTATTCTGAAGTTAACGTCAAGTGGCGCAAGGACACTTAAGTGATTGTAATGAAAAGTACCTATTTGCTCAACAAGTACAGTTTGCGTCGGAGAGGAAATATATTCTGAATGATAGTTAGTAGAAGCGAATTTGGAGTAAATTAGAAAAGGGGAAAGCCCTAAAGAAAATGATTTTCCAAAATAATGCCCTATTCCAAAACCGCCATGAAAAGCATAGTTAACTCCTTCATTTGAGAATTCATACAATTGGTATCCACTAGCATATTGCGGTTGCACAGCTCCATCTTTGAAAAAAGGATACCCCACCCCAAATCGATAGCTTAAATAATTTTTACTGGAACTGAAAGGAGTATTCCTTTTCTGTCCAGAAGCCGTCAAAGGCAGGATGGACAGAAAGAGAAATAAAAAGGATTTTGGGTATGTCATCCTCGAAAATTAACTATTACCTCAAAGAGGAAGAAAATATGAAAATGAAAACCCTATAATAATCCTTCGATGACTTTCTCTTCATTAATTCCCTCTGCTTCAGCTTTATAATTACGTACGATGCGATGGCGTAAAACATATTTAGCTATAGCCTTCACATCAGCAATATCCGGTGAATATTTTCCAGTGATGGCTGCATGACATTTTGCACCAAGGACAAGGAATTGTGAAGCTCTTGGGCCGGCTCCCCAGGAAATGTATTGATTGACTTGATCAGTTGCCTTTGATGTGCCAGGGCGTGTTTTAGAAGCAAGGGAAACAGCATACTCAAGTACATTGTCGGCAACTGGTATTTTCCTCACGAGTTGCTGGAAATGTAGAATCTCCCCTGATGAAAGAATGTGGTTTAGCTTGTTCACCTGAAGGGAGGTGGTTGTTTTTACAACCTGGATTTCCTCGTCATAGGAAGGATAATCGAGGGGAATATTGAACATAAAACGGTCCAACTGAGCTTCCGGAAGCGGATATGTGCCTTCCTGTTCGATAGGGTTTTGGGTGGCCAATACAAAGAAAGGAGATGGCAATAAATGACGGTCACCGCTTACAGTAACAGATCTTTCCTGCATAGCTTCCAGCAGGGCGGCTTGTGTCTTGGGTGGAGTTCTGTTGATCTCATCCGCAAGGATGATATTGGCGAAAATGGGTCCCCTGTTAAATTTAAAATGACGGTCTTCATCCAGGATTTCGGTTCCGGTGATATCTGAAGGCATCAAGTCTGGTGTAAACTGGATGCGCTTAAATTCCAGGTCTAAAACCTCTGCTATCGTGCTGACCAGAAGTGTTTTAGCAAGGCCCGGCACCCCCACCAGCAAGCTGTGGCCATTGGAAAATAAAGAAATCAATACTCCCTTGACCACTTCGTCCTGACCGACGATCACCTTAGCAATTTCCTTTCTGAGCGCTTGATACTTAGATGCCAAAGCATCTATAGCCTGTACGTCTGATGTAAAATCTTGATTCATGTATGGTTTATTTCATTTAACCCTGCCGGGAATGAGAAGGCCAAAAATAGGGGAAAAAGTGAGCAGTTAGCAGTTAGCAACTAGCAGTTGGTTTAATTTATAAGAAAAAGAAGACCATAGACATCAAACCACCTATATCTACCCTAAAAATGGATAATTATCCGATTTGTTGAAAATAACCTTAAAAAAGCATTCTGGAGGTAACGTTTGCAATCCATCGAGACACTATATAACGATAAGCATTCCTCAATATTTAAAAATGAAGTAATAATGAATTCCTCCATTCTTCGAGAAAAGAGTTTTCTTTTCGCGGTTAAGGTTGTCAGATTTTGCCAAAAACTGAAAAAGGTCTACAAAGAGTTTGAAATCAGTTCACAATTATTCAGGAGCGGGACTGCGCCAGGGGCTTTAAGCCGAGAAGCGCAATATGCCGAGAGCAGGGCAGATTTCAAACATAAACTGAATATTGGTTTGAAAGAAGCCAACGAAGCTGAATATTGGTTTGATATTATTATTGAAACAATTCCTGATTTGAAGGAGGAGGCAATTTTACTTAAAGCGGATTGTAAAGAAATCATAGCGATGCTAATCTCATCCACCAAAACCTTAAAAAACAAACCAGGGTAGCATCATAATAGATTTTCCCAATTGCTAGTTGCTAACTTTTAACTGCTAACTGCTAGTTTCTAACTGCTAGTTTCCACATTTCCATTGCCAATCATCCAATGGGTACTTGCCTTTGGTATAAGAATAATGCCACCATTCTGTACGAATAGACTGAAAACCGTGGGATTCCATAATTGTTTTCAATTTGAGGCGCAATGCTAAAATTTCAGGTGACAACCGGAGATAATCATGATGCGCCTCGGGACCAAAAAAATCATACGGGGTTCCCATGTCGATTTCCTTTCCATTTATATCTGTCAATGTAAGATCAATCGCAACTCCTCTGTTATGCATAGATCCTTCGGACGGAGGAGCAACATAATCCGGGTTCGGTACTTTATCCCACAATTTTTGTTGTGCTGGACGTGGTCGGTAGCCATCAAAAAGTTTAAGCTTGTATTTCTCTGATAGGAGCTCATCCCTGATTTTGAAAAGCGCATTGGCAACAACGGGCCTTAAGAACATACGGCCACAAGGATAGATCACTTCTTTGACAAAATTATCCGTAGTCGCATACTTAATGTCGATGACAAATCCATCTTCTGTTTTGATTTCTTTCCAGAGGAGTGTATCATAGTCGACAGCTGGAATCGTTTGTTTAACAGGTTTGGTTTCTGGTGTTCTTGGTAAAGGAACAGGAGAATCCTTTTTACAACCCATGGAGGTGGTCCCTAATAATCCCAAACAAACGGTCAATGGTACAAGTATTTGTAATGGTTGCATAGATATGAAGGTACTACCCTACCCAATCATTTTTATCTCCTGGAGATACTATAGTCCACTAAAAGTGATGAATCGTCTAAAGAAAGGCACTCCCTATAGTGAACCCATTACTTTAGATACGCACTTAATCGGCCGCTGATCATGAAAAACAATTTGGTCCTTTTGCTTCTAGCAGGATTTCTTCTGCATTTTATTCAACCCCTGGATGGACAGTCGACCTCCAATCATGGAAATAAATTCGAGCAACTCGGTACACTCCTTCCTTCGCCCAATACATACCGAAATATGGATGGAAGCCCGGGTCCGGAATACTGGCAACAACGGGCGGATTATGATATCGAATGCACGCTTGATGAAAAAATCCAACAACTACGGGGGCAGGAGAAGATCACATATTACAATCAATCACCCTCTACCCTGGCTTATCTATGGCTGCAGTTGGATGAGAACGAACATCATTCAAGTTCGAGTAAGCATAAAATGGATGGAAAGCAGATCAATCCTGTCATGAGTGAAAATCAAATGCGCATGCTGGAGCCATGGCATGATCTCGAAAAATACGGTCACAAGATCCTTTCCATTACAGATGCAAACGGCGATTCATTGACATATACGATTGATCAAACTATGATGCGCGTGGAATTGCCTGAGCCCCTAAAACCCGGAGAACAATTTTCCTTTTCCATTAGCTGGTATTATAACCTAATTGATCGCATGAATTCGACAAGCTGGGGTCGAGGTGGTTACGAATATTTTGAAAAAGACGGTAATCATTTATTTACCATCGTGCAATGGTATCCAAGACTATGTGTCTATAATGATGCTACAGGTTGGCAAACCAAACAATTTGTTGGCCGCGGAGAATTCGCTTTAACTTTTGGAAACTTCGTGGTAAAAATAACTGTGCCAGAGGACCATGTTGTTGGGGCTACAGGTGAGTGCATTAATTATGCCCAGGTACTTTCTCCGGAACAATATGTGCGTTGGAAACTGGCGCAGCAAGCAAAAGCTCCAATAGAAATTGTAACCCTTGATGAAGCAAAGAAAGCGGAGAAAAATAAAAACGTGAAAGGCACCAAAACCTGGATTTATAAAGCGGACAATGTGCGTGATTTCGCATGGACATCAAGCCGGAAATTTATCTGGGATGGAATGCCCCATTATAATGAAGATGGCAAGCGTGCGATGTGTATGAGTTATTATGCGAAAGAGGCCTATCCGATTTATAGTCGTTATTCTACCAAGGCAGTCAATCATACGTTAAGCGTGTATTCCAAATATTCCATACCCTATCCTTATCCAAGTGCCATTTCTGTTGAAGCAGCGAATGGCATGGAATACCCAATGATTAGTTTTAATCCGGGACGTGCAGAAGAAGATGGTACTTACTCTGAAAATTCAAAAAATGATGCTATATCAACAATTATCCATGAAGTAGGGCATACATACTTTCCAATGATCATCAACAGTGATGAACGGCAATGGGCCTGGTTTGATGAAGGCATTAATTCCTTTATGCAATTCCTTGCTGAAAGTGAATGGGATCCGAATTATCCACATTGGTATGGGCCTGCTGAAAATATAACGGCATATATGGCTCAACCAAAAGATAAACTCGAACCTATCATGACCAATAGCGAGAATATTGTGAGTTATTTCGCTAATGCTTATATGAAACCTGCTTGTGGACTGAACATCTTACGAGAAACCATCATGGGAAGGGAGAAATTCGATTATGCGTTTAAGACGTATTGTGAGCGCTGGGCTTTTAAACATCCTACACCGGCGGATTTCTTCCGGACGATGGAAGATGCAAGTGGTGTTGACCTGGATTGGTTCTGGCGTGGATGGTTTTATAGCATTGATGCTGTAGATGTTTCATTGGATAGCATCAAGTGGTACAAAGTTGATCTTGAACATGATCCTGAGAAAAAAGAAGTGACCAATACACAAAGGGAGGAACCACCCTCTGATCATATCTCAAGGACTCGCAACAAGGAGGCAGGAATTGAATATGCCGTCGAAAATGATCCGGCTCTGCAGGATTTCTATTACAATTACAAACCATGGGAAGGCAAGGATAGTGTGACCACGACCAAGTCGGTGTATTATGATAAGACGTTCACCGAAGAAGAGAAAAAAGAAAAATTCGGCGACAACAATTACTACGAATTATTCTTCAGTAACAAAGGTGGGCTGGTGATGCCTGTGATCATCGAATGGACCTATAGTGATGGCACCAAAGAAATTGAAAAAGTCCCTGTAGAAATCTGGCGTCACAACGAAACCAAATTCAGAAAGGTATTCGTCAAAAACAAAGAAGTCACCGGGATCGTCATTGATCCATACAAGGAAACAGCGGATATCGACACCGAAAATAATAATTGGCCCGTAAAGGAATTACCTTCCAGGTTCCAGGTGTACAAACAAAGTACCCATGACTTCGGGCCAAATGGTATGCAACGGAATGGCGCAACTCCTGGAAGGAGTTGAATGAGTGAAAAGTGAAGAGTGAAAAGTGAAAAACGTGATCATTTGAAAATGATATTTGCAATTTATGTTCTAAATCATTCTTCATTCTTCACTCTTCACTCTTCACTCTTCACTTATTAAGCGTGGAGGATGAGCAAGGGTGTCTCCGTATGCAGCGCAAGATTTCTGGTTACGCTTTTATGGAAGAGATCTACAATAAATGATCTGCTTCTCTCCACCACGACCAATAAGTCACAGGGATGATCATGAACAAACTGAGCTATACCATGCTCAATGTTATGATCTACTACATACTTGAACTCGATTTCCTGGTTGAAATTATCCTCAAGTATTGCAGTGTCTTGACTCTTTGTTGCATCCTGTACAATAGTTTCTTTTACAACATTTACGATGGTCAGCCTGCTATCAAAAAGTTCGGCGATTTCTGTAAGAGGTTCAAGATGTTCAGGTTTGGTCAGCGTTTTCAAATCAGCGGCAAGGACGAGATGTTTGAGTCCTTTAAATATTGCATCCTCTGGTACAATCAATAATGGAATATGGGTAGCCTTCATGAGGGATGAGGCATGGCTTCCCAACAAAATCGCTGGTAGTCCGGTCTCTCCTTTAGTCCCCATGACTACAAGATCGGGGTGTCTCTCTTTGGCTACATAATTGACAGCTTCATTCAGAAATCCGAGATAGGCCATTTTCTCAATGGATAAAGATGTTCCTGATTGTTTTTCAAGAAAAACTACTTCCTTATCCAACGCCTCGTAGGATTCTATCCGCATCTTTTCACTCAGCGAAATAGTCACATCAGCCGTTGTGTGGATGCGTGGATAACAATGCAATAAAATATAGTTGAAGGCCTCAGGAGGAAAGGCCTTCAACGCATAGTAAATGGCATTGCGCGAATTCGCCGAAAAATCGGTCAGCAGCAGAATTGTATTCTTCATGTTTTTTTCATTTTAGTTCGTCTAGATTGAATCAGCGGTCGTTAGTTTCCTGCATTTCAATTCTTTCAACGACATCTTCATGCTTATGAAGATGTGTCTCGGGATGATCATGCGCCCTGTCAAACCATCTGTATCCAACTACATAAATAAGAATGGCCGTAACCACTGCGGTCATGAACCCTGTCAATGGCACCATCAGTGCAGTGTACAACATCAGAAATATATGGAATCTGTTCATGCCAAGCACTTCCTTTACCTCGCGTCCTTTTACCATTCCGCTAGCGACATACAACAAGATACCACCAATGCACGCCATTGGAACTTGTTCAAGTTGAGTTGCGAGGTAAAAGGCCAGGAGCAGTTTGAAAGCAAATTTCGCGATACCTGCTAGTGGCGATACAGCTCCTAATTTGATGTTTACAGCTGTGCGCGCAAGAGCACCCGTGTGTGGAAATCCATTCAACAATGGAGTGACAATATTGACAATGCCTTGTCCCCAGAGTTCTTTGTTTGGATTGTAGGGTATTCCTTTATTGCCTGCAAGACGATCTGCCATTCTGGAGCATAACAAACTTTCAATAGAAGCCACAATAAATATCGCCCCGGCAAAATAGAAGATATCAAAAATCACTTTTGCGGTAAGCACTTCAGGAAGACCAGGTAATGTGATCACCGAGAAATCAGTTGGAATCGCTCCATACTTATCCATAATCAGGATCAAACCTTTGTCCGCCCAAAAGGTTTTTGCAGCGATCAATCCAAAAGCAAGCGCAATCAGTGGCCCCGGAATGAATGGGGAAACTTTAATAAAGAACTTGCAAAAAATAAATGTAATCAACGCCAGGCCAATCGCAAAGAGGTTAGCTTCTCCAATATAAGCGACAAGTACTTTAAGCTGATCAATGATTCCATAACCAACTTTGACTTTCAGTCCGAATACTTCCCCAACTTGTGAAAAAGCAATGACGATGGCAATCCCAATTGTAAATCCAACAACAATTGAATGTGGAACTCTTTCCACAATCTTTCCCATTCGCAATACGCCGGAAAGCATAAGCATAACACCTGCGACTATAGATACTAATACCAGAAAGGTGTGATTGTAGGTTGCCATCAGTCCTGCGATCACAGGAATAAAAGCAGCAGTTGGACCATAAACCTGGTATTTTGATCCACCAAACAAGGCACCCATTAAACCGGCTACAGCTCCACCGACAATTCCTTGTTCAGGACGCAAACCTGAAGCCATTGCAAACCCCATTGCAAGAGGAATAGCTACCATCGCTACTATAAGTCCTGCCGTCAGGTCTTTAAAAACATTCTTCGTGATACTCCCCTTGACCAGATCTTCATATCGACCATCTATTGGAGTAAGAAAAAAGCGGATTCTTTTCAACGCGCTATCTTGATTCATTTGTTTTCAGTTTTTAAGTTTACGATTTGGTGTTTTTATACAACGACACCTTCATCAAACACATAAATGTTCGGCATCTCGCTATTGTCACGAACAGTACAATTGAGGTCAACGAGTAAGCCGTTATTCAGGTCATACACTACGCCATGGACATATGGTCGTTTATTTCTTGTCCATGCATTCTGGATAATGGATGTTTTGCACAAGTCATACACCTGTTCGATGACATTAAGTTCTACCAACCGTCTTCCGCGTGTTTCGATGTCTGGTATGCTATCCAGTTCATTATGGTGAAGCCTGTATACATCTTTGATATGCCTGAGCCAGTTATCAATCAACCCGACTTGTGTTTTACCCATTGCGGCGAGTACACCTCCACATCCGTAGTGACCACACACAATAACATGCTTCACTTCAAGGATATTGACAGCATAGTCAAGTACACTCAGCATACTCATATCCGTATGCACCACCATGTTGGCGATGTTGCGATGTACAAATACTTCACCCGGCAAAGTGCCTGTGATTTCATTTGCCGGAACACGGCTGTCTGAGCACCCAATCCATAATAAGGGGGGCTTTTGTCCCTTAGCCAGTTTCGCAAAAAATGCAGGGTCCTTCTGATTCGTCTCATCAACCCACCTGCGGTTTCCCTCAAATATTTTATTATAAGAATCTTCCATTCTTAGCATGTTTTAAATTGTAAAATAGAATGACTGCATTCCACGCATGGATCAACGCATGTACTGTTGAGCACATGGTGCGCGCAGAGATTCCTGTTCAGTGATGAACAGTAAGAAAAATCAAATGTGGATTAGGCCTGGTTGGGCGGAGGATACAAAATCTCAAAGGGGACCGAAGTATGTTTCAGTTCTTCCCTGATAGCAATGGAAGGAGAATAAACGAGGAGATCAGCTCCAGAGGCAAGGAACAAAGGAATTTTGGATTCATCTGCTTCCTTTTTGCCTTCTTTTTCACTTTTCCCGGAGGACTCCTTTTCTTCAAGGAGCTCGGCGAAAATAAAATAACCTGGGATGTAGTTGAGGCATGCAACCACATCCCTTACCAAAAGGCAGGTAATCAGTGCAATGACGACTATGATTAGGTTACTTCGGAGCATAAATGAAGGTGCAAATATAGTTTTTTAACTAAAATCCATTTTAGATCCGAAATGTTGGCTGCACCAATTCATAATACCCGGCTTACAAACGCTAAAATAGGATTGAAGGAAAGAACGTCTGAGTTTAAAATATGTTTTTACTTTTCCAGTCTTATTTTAAAAATTAATTCTCGCTATTCATCCTGGTTGATTAATGATGAGTCATCAATTTTGTTTGTCGATAGACTCCTGCATTATTTTCTACGCGTAACTGATAGGCATAGTTTGCAGCTGGAAGTTTTAATGTTGATAGGTTAACCTCAAATGTATAGCGACCAGGATTGAGACCTTGTTTTTTCAATTCTGTCAGTTTTTTACCGGTCAGGCTCCAGATTTCAAGGAAGGCATCACCTTGATGAAACATCTCGAATGGAATTGTAGTAGACTCCATGTAAGGATTGGGTTGATTCTGATAAAGCTTAAACTGACCTCCTGTCTCTGGCTCTGCTTCTGCCAGCGCTGTGAGACCTGATCCCTGGATGGTGACTTCAAGATAAGAATCATAACCTCCTGTATCCGTATTGGGAGTCAGTGTTGCAAGTTGATAAGCATATCCGTCTGCAAATATTCCATCATTGTTAAAGGATAATGGATCTGCTCCTTTTGTATAGAGCGTAGGATTCTCTGCGTATATCGCATTCTTCTCTGCAATTGGATAAGTCAATTGCGATATCGCTGCATATACAGAACTTACATACGCCTGGAAGTGGATGTGGCAAATGCGACCGTTGTACCATCCTGGAAAAATGGCTGTAAAATTAACTTCACCATTTGCGTCCGTGATCTGGTAACCACGCATATATGTGAGGCCTAGCTGGGTACCATACCCTGAGTAATTCCCATCCTTATCACAAGCCCAGATATTGACTCTTACATTAGGCATTGGCAAACAGTTTTCCAGCCCGATGATTTTTATTTTCTGATTGAGGACAACTCCTGTTCTATCTTCTCGCACATCCTGTCTAAAGAAAACCTGGTTTTCGGTCAGATCCAAAGGAAACGGACCAGCCGTTTCAGCAGGAATGAGCGTACAATTCGGTGGCATTGGACCTGTATTCAATGCACGAGGAGATGTTGCTACTTTGCCTGCCACCATTGAGCCTGCGCCTACCAGGCCTAGTCCTCTTAAAAAATCTTTACGCTTCATATGATTCGGTTTTAATACAAATATGGGGTGATGGTGACGCTAAACTTAGCCCAAAGTTTTGGAATTTCTGACATATAAAATGTCTATTAACTGCCAAAAGCTCTGTACTGGAGACTGGAGACGCGAGACTATAGACTGTAGATTGTAGATTCCAGACTTAAAGCTAAAACTTGACTCGACTACAAACCACTCACTACTCATTTTACATTGTCACCCTTCAGCAAGAGTACGATGCAAATCAGTCCTTGATCCCTGGATAGCGGGAATTACTGCAGCCAGCCATCCGACAATTAGTGCTCCTGCGATGATCCACCATTCTTCATTGATCCATAAGAGACCTGTAAAACGGTATTTGTATCCTTTTTCAAGGATTTCGCCTGCAAGACCCATGCCCAGATGGCCTAGGATCAAACCCACGACAAGGCCAATGATAGATATCCACATTCCTTCAGTTATGATCATCAGAAATAATTTACCTGGTCCTGCACCACCTACTCGAAGTAGCGCCATTTCGTAACGACGTTCTTTCAGCGAGGTATAGAGTGAAATGAATATGCTGATGGCTGCTACAATGGCAATCAGGATAGCGATATACCTTAGTGCTTCTGTACCACTACCCATCATGGCATATAACCTATTAATTTCAAGTGCAGGTGACGCAGCCATGAGACCTGTGTTGACATTAATGTTCCGTAGCAGGTTTAAAGATTGAATATTTGTACGGCTTTTGAATTTTATCAGAATACTTGTGATTTCTTTTTCAGGCTGGCTTCTCAATCCAGATAGCATTGAATCTGAAAGTATTTGCATTTCTGAAGAATCAATATTGACTACGGGTAAAGAATTATGGTGGTGATCTCCTTTGCTATGATCATGTCCCTCATGACCTTCTCCACTTCCAGACACAGTTGTTGAATCATGTTCATGTACTTTCCAAACGGTTTGTGGTGTGCAAAGGATAAGTTGGTCCAGCACAGTACCTGATTGTTGTAAAATACCGGTGACTATAAATGGAGCTCCATGATCATGCGCGAGGTCAGGATTGTCCTCCAACCCATGCGTTGAATAAAAATCATCGCCAACATGCAAATGTTGCTTTTGCGCAACTGCTGAGCCGATGACTACTTCGAAATCATTTTTATAAATAGTGCCTTCTACTTGCTTTGCCCCATACAAGCCAAATATAGACTGTGGTGTACCGACAATCCGGAAAGCGCCATAGCTATCTCCAAGTGACAAGGGCACAGCAGAAGAAATCAATGGATGTTTTGGATTTAGAAAAGGAGCTGCCTCACCAATTGGAATATTTCCGGTTGGTGCATCGATATGATACATGCTGTTTAAAATGAGTTGTAGCGGACTTCCCTTTGCTCCAATGACCAGATCAATACCCGCAAGATTACTTTCCAATCCTTTTTTAAACTGGTCATTAAACAAAAGCAGAAACGTAATGAGTCCTATACTCAGTGCAAACAGCAAAACACTCATCAGGGTATTGAGTGGTTTGGCTAGTACATTTTTACGACTAAGAGATAGAATATTCATTAAGTGAAAAGTGAGAAGTAAGCAGTTAGAAGTTAGAAGATGGTGGTAATAAGTCTTTAGAAATCGAAGTTAAATTAGTGTTACACATTCTGGAAGCTGGTGGCTGGTGGCTGGCAGCTAAAAGTGAGCAGTTATCAAATTAAGGTTATTTTTTTATTTATCATGTGTTTGATCCGGCTGTCATGGGTGACAACGATCAAGTTGGATTGTTTTTCATCTGCTACTTGCAATAAAAGTTCAATCATTTTCTGGCAATTGTGATCATCAAGTGCTGAGGAGGGTTCATCTGCTAAAATCACATCCGGACTATTGATCAAGGCCCGTGCGATGGCGAGGCGTTGTTGTTCGCCTATACTCATGGTATTTGAAAACTTATTTGCATTTTGTCTTATCCCCAAACTTTCCATCAACGCAAGAGCTTGATTCTTGTCGGGTCTATTTCCTGATAAAGTCTGTGTCAGCAATAAGTTTTCCATTGCAGTAAGCGATCGAATGAAATGTGGTTTCTGGAAAATAATCCCAATGTGTTTTCCACGGAATACATCCAATGCATGTCCACGTAACGAATGAACAGCTGTACCTCCAATCACAATTTCTCCAGAGGAAGGTGAAAGTATACCGCCAAGCAAATGAAGAAGCGTAGTCTTTCCTGTTCCTGAAGGTCCAAGAATAAGCGCATGCTCATTCTTTCCACAATGCACATTGGGATAGGCTACAGCTTGATGTCCAGGGTAGGCAAAGGATAAATTTGAGGTGCTGATCATATTGAACTGCAAATTAAGCATCCTTGAGGACAACCCTTGTTTGAGGAATCCATATTGGATTGGAATTTTAATGAATCAGCAAGGCTGCGCCAAATACTCCTGCGCTATCACCCAGAATTGGCTGAACAATCGGTGTAGTAAGTTCTGGATTGAAAATATTCCTGGATACGGCATCCCTACCTTCCGTGTAGAGAAAATCTATGTTTCCTAATCCACCTCCCAGCACAATCACATCCGGATCAAGGATATTGATAATTTGTCCAAGGGCTCTTCCAAAAAAATAAATCAATCTCTCCCGCACCTCCTTCGCGGCATGATCTATAGTGTCAGCCAAAATTTCTTTCAATTTCTTCTCCTGCCCTGTCAACTTATGATAGTACCGCTGCAACGCTGTACCAGAAATAATGGTTTCAACGCATCCATGTCTCCCGCAATAACAATCTTCACCTGAATCATCAAGGAACATATGTCCCCACTCTCCCCCAATACCATGACGTCCGCCTATAATCTTTCCATCGACTACGACTCCACCACCAACACCGGTTCCCATGATAACACCGAATACAACCTTTGCATCAGGAAAATCTCTTGCGACAACACCAAGATGAAACTCCGCCAGGGCAAAACAATTAGCATCATTTGCCATGGCTACTTTGACACCCAGAAGCTTTTCAAGATCTTTATTTAATGGATAGTGATTGAGACAAAGTGTGTTGCTGTTCTTCAACAACCCTGTTTGTGGATCAAGCGTTCCTGGAGTTCCAAAACCAATGGCATCAGGATAATTACCGGTTTCTTTGCTGAGATGATCGATCAGGGATTTTATTCGATGTAAGACATGTTCATATCCACCCCAGCCTTCTGTTTCAATGCGGTGACGTGCGATGACGGTATCCGGATGACGATCGGACATGACTACACCTTCTATCTTTGTGCCACCTAAGTCAATGCCCCAGATCATCCGCAGAAGGTAAGAAGGTAAGACAGTAAGACAGTGAGAAAGTAAGAAGCATGGGAATTAAGGTTGTGTATTAGTTGGTGTTTTTCATATATCTTGATTACTATACTTGTTTTCATTTTTTATCATGCGACTGCTTATTTATACCCACACACCTTCACGCACCTCTTACTTTCTCACTGTCTTAATCTCTCACTGTCTTAATCTCTCACTGTCTTACATGCCTAGCTCTGTAAGAGCTGCTGAAAGACTCCGCTGAATGCCGTCTCCAGTCCATTCCGGGGCTCCGGGGATCTCTGTTGCCAAGAGAATTTCCTCTTTTGATTTTCCACTTTTAATTTCCTTTTCTACAAATTCGAGGAGTGCTGAAAGGTAATCAGCGAAAGCAGCAAGATCATTTTTATTACCTGTTAGTTCAAATCCTTCTCGTGCATGGCCGAAAATAAATATGGTGTCATTGTCGAAGAAGGATTGCATTTGCTGGAGGATTTCTATCCAGTTGTCAATCATCGCTCCGGCTGTCTTAT
Source organism: Saprospiraceae bacterium (assembly GCA_036503755.1). GTDB lineage: Bacteria > Bacteroidota > Bacteroidia > Chitinophagales > Saprospiraceae > Opimibacter. The sequence continues at coordinate 15,479 of DASXWI010000353.1, forward strand.
CGATAAAGGGATATCGTCGATTGAAAACGAGGTCACCGCAATGCACCACATTGGCTTGTTGAAAATGGATGATGCTATCCCCATTGGTGTGTCCAGGTCCCCAATATTGAATATCGATGGTTTCGTCACCAACTTTTTGCTGCCAACGATCAGTATAAGTCATATCTGGGAAAAGTTGCTCAGCAGTAGTATTATTAGCCTGGGCGGAAGCAATTTGATTTAGTTTAGAATTTTCATGTGCCAGCACTTTTTTAGCAATGCCTTTGAAAGCGATGTTCCCGGAGGTGTGGTCTCCATGATGATGAGTGTTGATCAGGAATTCTACCGGACCTTCCTGCTTCTTTTTTATCTCTCCAAGAAGGGATTCTGCTTGTTCTTTCCATTGGGAATCGATCACGACGATTCCATTGGGCTGAATGAGCCAGCCGATGGTTCCTCCTTTTTCTTTAAAGATGCCGACGTTTCGTCTTAATAGTTTCATTTCGTAAGCATTTGTAAAAAAGGTATGCATACTTACCGGCCACAAACTCGAGGCTATGGCCAGGCTGCTTGTTTGGATGAATGACCTTCTTTTTAGAACAGAGTTGAACATAACAAATTGTTTTTAGGGGTTAATCATCCCCGAAATCATTTGGATTAATGATTTCGAAACTGTGTGTAATCTTCGCTACATGGTCAATCATTTTACTGACGGTGCAATACTTTTCAATTGACATGGAAATCGCTTTTTCTGCCTTTGCCGGATGTATATCTCCATAGAGTTTATAATGCAAGTGAATATCTTTAAACACTTTGGGCACCTGATCTGTTGCTCTATGGCCTTCGGTCTCTACTTCTATATGATCCAGCTTTTGGCGCATCTTTTTTAACAATTCGACCACATCAATGGCCGTACATCCGGCCTGGCTCATTAGAAGAAATTCCGTAGGAGAAGGGGCTAAATCTTCTCCACCAATATTGCGGCTTCCCTCAATGGTGACACGGTGTCCGCGCTCATTGGAGGCTTCAAATCGAACGGCCTGGTTGACCCTGGTGAGGTATATTTTCATGTGTTAATGGCATTAAAATTACATAGTTAATACATTGAAATCGCTTGATTTGAAATATCTTTGCTTTCTTGACTTGTTATCTTATTAAATATTTTCAGATATGTGGGTATTAGCTGTTTTGGGTGCGCATTGGTATTTGTCCCTCTTTACGCAGTCCTTTTTCAATCACCGGTATGCTGCCCATCGTATGTTTACCATGAAAAAAGGATGGGAGAAAGTGTTTTATGTTCTTTCTTTCTTTTTCCAGGGCGCTTCTTACCTGAGTCCAAGGGCTTATGGCATTATGCATCGTATGCACCATGCTTATGCGGATACTGAACTGGATCCACATTCTCCAAAATATGATGCCAACATTTTTGCAATGATGTGGCGCACGCGTAATAATTATCTCCACATTTTTGAAAGGTCAGTTGCAGTAGAACCTCAATTCACCAAAGATCTTCCTGACTGGGGATGGTTTGACAGGTTTGCTTCAAATGGGTATATCCGTCTTCTTTGGGTAGCCATATATGTAGTGGTCTATATTGCCCTCGATGCACCATGGTGGTTGTTTCCACTGATCATCATCCATGCGATCATGGGCCCATTCCATGGTGTTATCATCAATTGGTTTGCACATAGTATCGGGTATATTAATTTCAAAATGAAAGATACCTCCCGTAACTTATTTCCTGTCGACTTGCTTATGTGGGGAGAAGGATTGCACAATAATCACCACAAGTATGGTGGCAGGGCCAACTTTGCTGTTAAGAAATTCGAATTTGACCCGCTTTATCCAATCATTAAAGTACTCGATTGGATTAAAGTCATCAAGATCCGAAAAGTGGTTGTGGAGCAAGGTACGTTGAGCATAGAGCATAGAGCATAGGGCATAGGGCATAGGGCATAGGGCATAGGGCAGTGAGCAGTGAGCAGTGAGCAGTGAGTAGTGAGTAGTGAGTATGCTCCAATTTCAAATGTAAATTCTAATTGGGCCTGAAAGGTTGACATCTATCAGCCATGGTTGAAGCCCATGGGTCATTCCACATGGGATGCTGGTTTCTTTCCTTTGGTGAAGAAGTAAGGAATCACTGAAAGCAGGGAAGCGATACAGAGAATAACGATAAGCAGCCTGAGATTACCCATATCCTGGAAATACACTACAAAAAAGATGAAGGCGACATTCACCAGCAAGAGCACTGTTGTGGCTTGCATGTGATTTAATCCTGCATCAAGAAGCATGTGATGAATATGGCTCCGGTCAGCATGAAGTGGTGACTTCCCTTTAAGGATACGCACCACAAAAACCCTCAAGGTATCGAACAGCGGCAAGATTAAAATCCCAACGGCTACGGCAGGAGCTGCTTTAAAAGCATAAGGAGAGCCCTGAATTTCGGCATGGATCTCAATGAATTCAATGACTAGGATTGCTGATATCAGGCCTATCAGCATTGAACCTGTATCTCCCATAAAGATTCGCGCCGGGGTAATATTATAACGAAGGAATGCTATGGTCGCTCCAGCCAATGAAAAAGCAATAATCGCAAGATCAACCCTGTCTACGAGGAAGAACCAAGTACCAAGTGTGATAGAGATCAGCGTAGCCAGGCTTCCGGAGAGACCATTAATACCATCAATCAGATTGAATGCATTTATAATCACCAGGATGGTAAACATAGAAAGAAGGATAGAAGCCAGTTCCGGCATTGTGTAAATACCAAAAATGCCATACAGGCTGGTCAGTTTCACTTGTGCTTTAAAAACAAGGATAAAACATGCAAGAATCTGGCCCAACATCTTTTTAGAAGGGGACATAGGAAGAATATCATCCTTTGCCCCGATTAAAAAAATGATAATAAAAGAACAGAGGATATACTGAAGATCTCCAAATACATCAAAAGGTGTCCAGAGAATAATGCTGAAAATAACACCGGCGAATATAGCCACACCACCAAGGGTAGGAACTACATGATCATGTGATTTCCGGTCATCCGGAAAATCATATAAAAACTTGACCTTGGCGATATTGATGATACTTGGTATCGCAAGGTAAACAAGTAAAAAGGCGGTGATAAAACTCAGTATGATATCATACATAAACACCCAAATTTAACTGTAAAATTGCCTTATTCAGCTTTCCAATGAATTTTTATCTGTATTTAATTTACATTCTGATGACCACTTTGCATGTATTGTAAACATAAAAAAGGAGCCCCGATATTACCGAAGCTCCTTTCATCATCAAGTATTTACCAAATCTTTATTATTCCAAACGGATCATCTTCTTGGTCGCACTATAGTTTCCACTTTCCAGTCTATAGTAGAGTAAGCCAGGTGAAGGAACATCCTTCTTCAGCAGTTGGATAGACTGATGACCTGCTTTAAAGTTTCCTTCCACAACTTTAACAGCCTTTCCGGACATATCAAACAAAGTAAGTTTGACATCTCCGTCTTCAGGAAGTTCGAAACTAATGGTCGTTGAACCTGTCCATGGGTTAGGTTCATTCTGATAAAGGGCAAATTCAACAGCATTGTCTGCATTTACACTGCGGAACTGAATATCAAGAATCTCATCATCCGATGCATATGCTTCAGCTGCAGCTACTCTTCCTGAGAGTAATATCATATCTGAAATACTTCCAGATTGAGTGGCCACAAATTGCAGCTTAACGGACATTGGTACCTTTCTATAATCTTTAGAAAGATCCTCTTCATTCCAACTCATCGTAATCAGTCCATTCTGCAATACACCCACATGTTGGTCACTGATGGAAATGTCCTCGCTGGCAACACCAGCAAAAGTCAATCCTTTCGTTTCCAGGGTCCATTGGAATCCTGCTAACTGTTCAGGGAACGTCAACACTACATCAACAGTCTGTCCGGCTGTTACATTTTCCACCGCCTCAAGATCTACTGATATAAGGCGCCTGTCATTTCTTGGAAGAACCTGCTGAGCATTTGCTTGTACTGAGTTATTTACATCTCCTACTTTGACAGCCACAAAATCAAGCCCTGATACAGAGACACCTTCATATTGGATATTGATCTCTTCATCAAATGGCCATGGGTTCTGCGGATTCGCCATCAGGTAATTCTTGTCCACAAATCTCCAGCTTTCATTTACCGGGAACTCCGTATAAATACCAAGTATCAATTTCCTTATTTCAATAAGGTCAATGGCGCTGAGCTGTTGATTATTGTTAGCATCAGCTGCTATATATTGATATGGTGAATCAAACAATTCTTTACCTAACAGATGCTTCTGGATACGAACAAGGTCTAGTGTGCTGACTCCATTACGGGGTTGATCCAGACGCTGTGGTTTGATCGTATAACGCTGTCCGTCAATTTCAGGAACGACAAGCAAATATTTTCCATTATCGACAGTATTCATGGCGAAAATGGTCTGGTTATTATTGATTAAAGAAACATTGACTGCCTCCACCGCTTGCTCATGGTAGGTAAATATTTCTCCTTCATAAAGTATACTGCCTGAATGATCACAATTTCCACTATTGTCTGTAAAGACAACCGTTGTTGTGCAGTAATCCTTGTTTCGTTCATTCCAACTGATGATACCGTTGCAATTATCATCTGTACCTCCATCTGCAACCCAGATTTGAATAGCGATCTCTACGCCGAATGCCGGAATATTAGTAGCATTAAATGTTCTGCTTGGTTCATATGCGTCTCCGCTGAAGCTATACAACAAGTCTGCTGCTGCCGTACAATCATCAAAACTTGAAGCATTGAAATCCTTAGCCCATAAGGTGACTTCACAACCAACCGGCATCACTACGGTGCTAAGGCCATTGATACAAACAGGACTTGGTTGTTTACAATCTTCAAGTCTGAACAGGTATTCACAATGTGACCAGTTTCCGCATCCGTCTTCAACACTCCATAAAATACGGTGGTAATCACCACAATATGGATCGTTGTATGGTAGTCCATCACGGCGAATATCCTGTATAGTACTTTCTTCTGTATTGAAGACCAGGTCTGCTTCATGATTGTCATCAAGCGCTACAATGGTCCTTGGTTTCGCCTGGATAAATTCAGTACCATTGAAAGGATAAATTTTCACATCGAAAGCCACCTCCTGGTTACATGCTTCACGGATACGCTGTATCATCGTGACATGAACACTGCAGCTACTTGAAAGCGGATTGTTCTCACCAAGGAAAGCCTGGTTGGTAGCAGGCAACCTGACACCATCATTCTCTACGCAAAGGACTACTGGTTCAGAAGGACATTCCAGGAATTCAGCAGCCTGCTCATCTTTAACTTTGATCACCTGAGTATAACTCCAGAGACCATAACCAGTGGCAGCGTTGTACTGACACCAATCAATAACTTTCCAGTCTCTAAGTATTTTATAACATGCTCCGTCTGCAAATTCGAAGCGGGTATCTTCATAAGTGATGCCAATGAGACTACAAGCGTCAGAAAAAATCTGAGGCTCTCCGGTATTACCGATATCATCAGGGCAATTTGTAATCAAGATATCACAAGGCCAGATCACCCCGTCATTCGGATCCTGGTTATTGCAAGTGTTATCACTTATATAGAATGGTTCGAAGTCCACAACCCAGATACGCTGTGTACAAACAGCCGGGTTGAAACCTTGATTATTATCACGGACCGTAAATCTCCGTTCTATCAGTCTAACTGCACCTGCTGGTGCATTGCCTGGGAGGTCATTCCCTGAACAATCGTCGAAAATACGAACCCTGACTTCCAGGTCAGATAAGCAATTATCATCTGACCATCCATCAAGACCCCAGTTGTAAGGCTGTGGATACTGAGTATTTCCAGGATCATTAATGATGATTGGCTGACGTACAGATTCATCATCATTATTAGCCAGAGCATCGTACATATTTCCAAATATGCTGCTCAATGGATCCTCATCGAGATTACCGTTAAAGTTTCCAGCAGCATCACGATACACTCCTTCTTGAGCAGGGAACCAGAAATCACAACTTACATAGATATCAGGAGGACATTCAACGAATGGAGCCAGTTTGTCTTGTACTTCCACTTCGACCATACAGTAATTCACATTACCAGACTGGTCAGTAACTTCAAGTTGAACCATTATTACTGTATCCTGCATTGAACCTCTTGAACCGGTTCTTGGTACATCACAGCATGCAAATGGGACACAAGGTTTGAAGGACGTGCCAAGATCGCTTGAATTGACAAATCCATTAGGAACATGATCTACACAGGCGCCGTTTGTGGTCCAATCGAAATCTATACAGCTATCCATACGGCGAGCTCTGAATGTTACAGGACCGCAGTTGTCATAACTACCATCATCAAACACTTCTGCCGGAACAAGGGTAATGCCTGCCGGACCATCATTGGTAAGGCTGACAATCGTATGGAAGTCACAATTTGCTACAGGCACTACATTGTCCTCAACTGTAATCGTGAAGGTACAAGTAGAGCTATTACCACATAAATCTGTTACTGTCCATGTGAGAATATGTGTCCCCAATTCAAGTCCGTTGATCACAAAGTTGTTTCCAAATTGTACGATCACTCCAGAACTTGAAGCCAGGCTGAAACTTACTACTTCACTACATTCATCATACGCCAATGGTTTTGGAACACTGACGTTAGCATAGCAATACCAGAAATCGGTGCCTACTGATAAATCAGCAGGACATGTGAGTACCGGACCTTCCGTATCGCTGAGTTTAATAATCTGCGTAGCCTCGATTAGCTCAAGGGTACACCAATCTAGTACAGTCCATGTACGGAGTATCTTCACCCCACCACCGCAATCATCGAGTGGTTTGTCCCAATAGCCAAGGAATAAATTACACAGGCCAGCTTCGTCAGTCAATTCATAGCCACCAATTGTTGGCCAGCCAGTTACATCCGGATCACTGCTTGTTCCGCAGTTGCCTTCAAAATTAGGCGGGAAGACAAGACTGTCTGCTGACAATGGTATTACTTCAAATTCCTGTTCACAGGAGGCAGAATGTCCACTATTATCAGTCACTAACCAAGTAACTATAACTGTACTCTCACCACAACCCTGATCATTCAGTTCAATATTGTCAACCACAAGGGTATAACCGCAATTGTCAATGATCGTCGGATATAAATTCGGTGGAATATTACCGTCAAGCAGGATGTCTACTTCAAGGCAAGATATCTGGCAGGTATCTGCTCCATCTTCACCCGGAGGACAAGCACAGATAATCTGTGGTGCAATTTTATCTTCAAGACAAATTACGCCCCAGCAGGAGTTTCCTGAATCAGGATCCGTAATGGTCACATTATAACATCCATTGAGCAGGTCTACCGCATTGAATACAATCCAACCCGTATCTGTACCTACATTTTCAATCGTAATAATATAGTCATCATAACAACCATATAGATCTCCTTCAAGAATCATGTCAGCGAAAATGTGGGCTTCACAATTATTGTCCACACTCACATTGATGGTATCGTTACATGCCAATTGTATTGGGCCATCGTATTCGATAACTGTTATATTGAATGAACATTCAGCTGTATCAGACATATTGGTGGCAATCCAGGTCTGGATGGTTGTACCAATCGGGAAAGCATCACCTGATGTCAGGCCTGTGGTATCTGTTTGTGACAATACAGGCGTACCACCGCAAATCGCGTCTGCAGTTACTTCATAATTAACAAAGGCTGAACATTCACCTGCGTTGAGGTATATAATGATATCCGAAGGACAATTTATCTCAAGGAGTCCACCTACACCCATCACTTGTGCTACGCATGTTGATGTGTTTCCGCATGCATCTGTCACTGTTAAAGTAACCGGCACACTATTGACACCAATGAATTCTGAGCAATTGAAAACAGTTTGTGATAATGCAAGGGTTACAGGTCCACCGCAATTGTCGGTGCTGTTATTATTGATCTGTTCCGGGGTTATCGTTACTTCCGTTCCGGAGGCAAAATCAATTGTAATATTTTGACAAGAAGCCACTGGTGGCGTCTGATCGTTTACGGTTATAGTTTGAGTACAAGTAGATGAATTTCCACAAACATCTGTTGCCTGATATGTACGTGTAACTGTGAAGAAATTGACGCATCCCTGGTTGGATATCACATCCGTCACATGGGTCACAGTAACGACACCACCACAGTTGTCACTCGCTATAACTGAAGCAGGATTTGCTGCAGGCACAGCAGAAGCACACGATACAGTTACGTTTGCAGGACACGTAATGGTCGGAGCAATCGGGTCTTGTACAGTAATAATTTGAGTGCAAGTGGCTGTATTTCCGCAAGCATCAGTAGCCAGGTAGGTCCTGGTTAATGTGAAGTTGTTAGGACATGTCTGGTTGGTAATGACATCACTCAGAAGTGAAACTGTTACGGTGCTACAATTGTCACTGGTCGTGACTGATGCCGTATTGACTGGTGGAACTGCTGAAGCACAAGTCACCGTCACGTTTGGAGGACAAGTGATACTTGGAGGAGCATTGTCATCTCTGACTATAACCTGGAGGCATGTTGATGTATTACCACAAGCATCGGTAGCCGTCCAGGTACGGTTGATTGTAAATTCCTGAGTACAAGCTCCTGCTACTGTTGCATCAACAAAATTTACCGTAGGTGCCGGATCGCAATTGTCGCTGGCCGTAGCTGTACCGGTATTGGCTGGTGCTGTGCTATCTGTACAAAGGATAGTCACATTTGCAGGACAGGTAATGATAGGAGCCACGCTGTCATCTACGAAAATCGTTTGAGTACAGCTGCTGGAATTACCGCAATCATCGGTGGCTACCCAGGTTCTTGTGATTGTATATTCTTGAGGACATGCTCCAGCGGCAGTTACATCAGATGATGAAATCGTTGGCGTCGGGTCGCAATCAGTTGCTGTTGCTGTACCGGTATCGAGCGGATCTGTACTATCTGTACACTGAACCGTTACGTTTGCCGGACAAGTAATGACTGGTGCTGTATTGTCCTGAATGCTTATGATCTGTATACAATTGGTAGCATTCCCGCAAGCATCTGTGGCGGTCCAGGAACGTGTGATTGAATATTCCTGTGCACAGGAACCTTCTGTTGTAATATCACTAAAATCAACTGTTGGGGTTCCACCACAATTGTCTGAAGCTGTTGCTGTACCTGTGTTTGCTGGCAACGTACTGTCTTCACATTCAATGGTCACATCTGCAGGACAAGATACTGTCGGAGGCACACTGTCATCAACTGTTATAGTTTGTATACATGTACTGGTGTTACCGCAATCATCAGTGGCTGACCATGTACGTGTAATAATGCTTTCTTGTGGACAAGCACCTGGTGCACTTACATCTGTAAACGCAAATAATGGTGTAGGATCGCAATTGTCTGTGCCGGTTGGTGTGCCGGTATCAGCTGGTAATGTACTATCTGTACATTCTATAGTAACGTCTGCCGGACATATAATAGCCGGAGGAACAATATCATCTAAAATAATGGATTGTACACATGTACTTGAATTGCCACAAGCATCCGTGGCTACCCAGGTACGGGTAATGTTAATGCCTTGAGCACAAACTCCAGCTACAGTGACATCGCTAAAATCAATTGTCGGTTCACCATCACAATTATCAGTAGCGGTCGCTGTTCCGGTAGTTCCTGGATCTGTGCTTCCGCTACATTCGATAGTAACGTTTGCTGGACAGGTAATGGAAGGAGCTACACTGTCATCCAAGACAATGGTTTGTACACAACTGCTTGAATTTCCGCAATCATCCGTGGCCACCCAGGTTCTGGTAATTGTATATTCTTGTGGGCAAGATCCAGCAACTGTAACATCACTTGATGTAATCGTTGGGGTTGGATCACAATCTGTTGCCGTAGCGGTTCCTGTTGCTGCCGGTAAAGTACTGGCAGAACAAGCAATCGTTACATTAGCTGGACATGTGATTACCGGCGGTGTCGTATCGACTACCTGAATAGTCTGAATACAACTTGACACATTGCCACAGTCATCAGTTGCAGTCCATGTGCGGGTGATGGTTGCTGCTTGAGGGCAAGCTCCTGCAACAGTCAAATCTGTGAAAGCAACAACTGGTGTGCCGTCACAATTGTCTGTTGCTGTAGCTGTTCCTGTATTAGCAGGTAATGTACTGGCGGTACATTGAATAGTGACATTTGCAGGACAAGTGATCGATGGAGCGACACTGTCGTCTACCACGATTGTTTGTACGCATGTGTTCGTATTGCCGCAATCATCGGATGCAGTCCATGTTCTCGTAATGGTTCTTTCCTGTGGGCATGTTCCTGCTACAGTTACATCTGCAAAAGCGAAAGTTGGTGTACCATCACAATTGTCAGTACCTGTAGGGGTTCCTGTATTTGCTGGTAATGTACTTGCCGTACACTCTATGGTCACATTTGGAGGACAGTTAATGGATGGAGCAAGACTATCGTCAACAACGATAGTTTGGGTACAAGATCCGGTGTTACCACAATCATCTGTGGCTGTCCATGTCCTGGTGATGGTGCTTTCCTGAGGACAAGTGCCTGCTACAACTACGTCTGTGAAAGCAACTAGCGGAGCAGAATCGCAATTATCACTAGCAGTAGCAGTTCCTGTTGCTGCAGGCAACGTACTCGTCAAACATGCGATAGTTACATTTGCAGGACAGGTTACTACTGGAGCGACGCTATCATCTACGACTATAGTTTGAACGCATGAACCGACATTGCCACAATCATCTGTGGCGGTCCAGGTACGTGTAATAGTACTTTCCTGTGGACAGGTTCCTGCTGCAACAACATCACTGAATGTAACTTCAAGTGTTGGATCACAATTGTCTGTTGCTGTAGCTGTACCAGTACTAGCGGGTAAAGTGCTCGCAGTACATGTAATGGTAATATTTGCAGGGCAAGTTAGTACAGGTAAAACATCATCAACCACTGTTATGGTCTGTACACATGTAGCTGTATTTCCTAAGCCATCTGTTATTGTAAAAGTTCTGGTGATGATCAAGGGATCTCCTGGACAACCAGTTCCTCCGTTGTCAGTATCTACACCTACGTTTGTATAGGAAAGGCAGTACTGTGTCACATCAACTATGCTGGTATCTATTGCTGGAACATCGTCGACACATCCATAAGTACCTCCATCAGATGGAGGGCATATCACGACAAGTTCGCAGCATCCTGTTACAGTGACCGTATCAAAAGCCTGGCAACCACTTTCATCAGTTACAATAACAGAATATTGTCCAGGTGGTACATTTGTTAAATCCTCGGTTGTCGCACCATTTGACCACAAATAGGTATATGGAGGATTGCCACCAGAAACCGTCAGATCTACGTTTGCATTTTCCTGGTTAGGTCCAAGGCAGGTAAATGTAATGGATGTAGTAGGATTTGCCAGGACGGACAGAACTATCGTATCCATAGCTTCACAATCGGATAAAGTATCCAAAATAGAGACAATATATGTTCCAGCCACATCCACATAACCTGTTGTAGAGTCAGAAGATGTAAATCCATTAGGACCAGTCCAAGAAAAAACATAATCTATTGTATCCGGTGTAACTTCTGCTATGAAAATAGTACTATCGCCGTTGCATATTTCATTATCTCCAGTGATGTTTACTTGTACCAATGGTAGATTTACTCCACTAATAATAATGGTACTGGCGAACCACCAGGTATTCAATGTTGCATTTTCTCCATATCCAAAGGGTGTACCTACGCAGGTTCCTGTAGGTGGGTCACCGATCTGGAAATTATCCCATGTTCTGCAACCACCGACACCGCATGTACAACCATTAAATTCAACCTTTGGCTGACCTGTACCAGGATCACCTTCATCAATAGTTACAGTAACCACATCATCTGTAATCTGGCTATCATCCCAATACAAAAGATCAGTTGAAACACCAGGGCAAACAGGCCTGATGGTTTGAACGCAGAAACCATTTTTCAGGAACTCGACGTCAAAGGCAGCATAGTGTTGGACACCCTGTGAATACCTAACTACAGTAGGGACAACCTCACCAAACCCAATAGGAGATCCATCGCCTTTTAAGCCATCCCATGGAATACAAATGGTGTCTGCTTCTTCAAAAAACATGGCGATGATGACATCCGTTGTATCTGCATCATATATACCATTGTTTACAAAATCAAGAATCACCTCAACCTGACCCGGCTGGGTGACACCTATATTAATACAGAAGCTATCCGGTATTTCACAACTCACACTGAGCAAGGCGACATCTCCGCATTGGTCGGTCGATGATGGAAATTCATCATGATCCGG
>DASXWI010000354.1:0-16671 GCA_036503755.1 Saprospiraceae bacterium
AATACTGATCTGATGATCACGTGTGCTACCGGCTCTATTATCCTTGATGGATCTTCTTCTTCAGGTGGTCCATTAAATTATTTATGGACAACAGGCAATGGAGTATTTGACAATGGTGAACTCACAGCGTTAGCTGAAGTAACCGCTCAAGGAGTTTACCAACTTCTTGTTACCAATGCGGTTTCAGGTTGTATGGATTCTACTTCAGTTACGGTAACCCAGGATGCAAATATTCCGATTGCAGATGCAGGACCGGATCAGACTTTGACCTGTAATGACCTTGTCTTCACATTGGGAGGTAATTCAACAACCGGCGTTAATGTCACTTACAATTGGACAACACCTGATGGGCGGATCATAGGGCCAATAAATGGGCTGACGATCCAGGCAGATGCTGTTGGTGAATATAATATTGTAGTAAGGGATACCAGTAATGGATGCCAGGCTACTGACCGGGCATTAATCGGTATTGATACTGCGGTTGCCACCGTAACATTGACGCCTGGAGATACTATTGATTGTAATACACCTGTTTCTTCTGTGACTTCAACCATTAGTGGTAATGCATCAGAGTATGCTTATACCTGGAGTACGATTGATGGAACAATTGAAGGAGCGGTAGATGGACAAAGTATTCAGGTTTCACAAGGAGGTACTTATACATTGACCATCGTTCAGAATAACAATGGATGTGAATATACGGATGATGCTTTTGTAGCTGAAAGCGATGAGATTATTGATGCCATTGATGTCAGCGTGACGCATGTGATCTGTCATGGAGATGATAATGGTACGATTACCGTCAATGGAGTTACAGGAGGTATATCACCGTATGATTATGATTGGTCCGGTACATCACAGACAGGACCAAATCTTGAAGATCTCGGTCCAGGTGTATATACGGTGACGGTATCAGACCAAAACGGTTGTTCTTTTGTAGAATCGTTTGAAATCATTGAACCGGAATTAGTCACTGTAAATGTAGGTCCGGATATGACTGTAAGGATTACAGATTCAGTTTTCATATCGCTTATCACAAGTCTGTCACAAGGAGCTATCGGTGGAATTGACTGGAGTAGTTCTAATACAACTTTAGTTTGTCCTGATTGCCCATCCATTGAATTTATTGCGTCGAATAGTACAACCATTACAGCAATGATCATCGATACCTCAGGTTGTGACGCTACAGATTCAATGCGCCTTACCGTTGTTGTACCGAAGATTTACTTTATCCCAAATGTCTTCTCACCAAATGATGATGGCAATAATGATTACTTCACCATCTGGGGTAGATTCAACCTGGTCAACATCGCTTATCTGCGGATATATGATCGCTGGGGCAACCAGGTATTTGAGACTACTGACATTTTACCGAATGTAGAAACCGCTGGTTGGGATGGCAAATTTAAAGGGGAGCGAATGCAACCTGGTGTTTACGTTTATACTGCTCAACTTGATTTCGAAGATGGGAATAGTGAGAATGTAAGCGGGGATATAACGATTATAAGATAGTGAGCAGTGAGCAGTGAGATAAACTATTAAAGATAAGAAGGCAGCATCACAGATGTTGCCTTCTCTGTTTACTTAAGGATTGCTGCTACGCCGGGTAAAGTCTTGCCTTCGAGGAGTTCGAGCATGGCACCACCTCCTGTGCTGATAAAGCTTACTTCATCAGCGAGACCGGATTGTTCGATAGCAGCTGCAGAATCACCACCACCAATCAATGAGAAAGCTCCTTCCTTTGTAGCATCTGCTACAGCAAGAGCGACGGCTTTTGTTCCATGACCAAACGCTTCCATTTCAAATACGCCCATAGGTCCGTTCCACATGATGGTTTGAGCACCTTTCAGATGCTCGCTATATTCAAAACGGGCAGTAAGTCCTATATCCAGTGCCATCCAACCAGAAGGAATTTCATGTGAAGGCACATTTTTGTACAGTGCATCCGGAGCGAATTTATCAGCGGCAATGCTATCAGAAGGTAGGACGATTGATTTGCCAAGTTTTCTTGCTTTCTCTAACAACGTAAGAGCAAGATCCAGCTTGTCTTCCTCTACAAGTGAATTGCCGATATGTCCTCCCTGGGCTTTGATAAACGTATACGCCATGCCTCCGCCGATAATAATTTTATCAGCTTTTTCGAGTAAGGCTTCGATTAGTAATATTTTGTCTGAAACTTTAGCTCCTCCCATGATCGCCACATAGGGATGTTGTGGATCAGCCAGCACACGTTTTGCATGATCCAGTTCTTTTTGCATCAGAAATCCGAATGCTTTGTGTGTGCTGTCAAAATGATCTGCAATCATTGTTGTCGAAGCATGAGCACGATGTGCTGCACCGAAAGCATCATTGACATAATACTCACCAAGTGAAGCCATGTCCGCAGCTAATCTTGCATCTCCTTTTTCTTCACCAGGATAGAAGCGTGTATTCTCCAGCAAAAGCACGTCACCAGGTTCGAGGGAATCGACTTTTTGTTTTACTCCATCACCAATCACATCCGGGTAGAATTCAACTTTCTTTCCTAGCAATTCGCTCAAAGTGGAGACTACATTTTGAAGTGTGTTTTTTTGCTTGTCGATCTGACCATCCGGCAATAGCTTGGCTAATGGGCGACCAAAATGAGATACCAGGATCACTTTCGCTTGTTGATCGATCAGGTATTGGATGGTTGGAACAGCTCCGCGTAAACGGGTATCATCAGTTACTTTAAACTCTTTTGAAAGGGGTACATTGAAATCTACCCTGACGATTACTTTTTTGTTCCGGACATCTAAGTCCCTCAGGTCACCTTTCATATAGTAAAAGATTTTTTGGGCTATGGAGTTACTTTGAAAGCAAGTTCTGCAAGTCTGGATGAATAACCGGCTTCATTATCATACCAACCAACAACTCTTACCATTTCTCCTTCAACTTCAGTCAGTAATGAATCGAAAATGCAGGAATATGGACTTCTAACAATATCGGAGGATACAATAGGATCTGTACAATAATTAAGGATTCCTTTCATGCGGTTTTCTGAAGCATGCAGGAAGGCAGCATTAATTTCTTCAACCGTTGCGGGTTTATTAAGAATGACACTTAGGTCAACTACGGATCCTGTGATCACCGGTACGCGATAAGACATTGCTGAGAGCTTTCCCGCAATAGAAGGAATAACTTGTTTGAGTGCAGCAGCTGCACCTGTGCTTGTTGGGACGATATTGATTGCGGCAGACCTGGCACGTCTCAGGTCTGCGTGAGGTGCGTCCTGAAGGTTCTGATCAGCTGTATAAGCGTGAATGGTGGTCATGTTCCCTGTCCTGATGCCAAATTGATCAGTCAATATTTTAACAAGTGGGGCAAGGCAATTGGTTGTACAGGATGCATTGGAGAAAATCGTTTCATTTGGATCGATTTGATCATCGTTGATCCCAAGCACGATAGTTGGTACATCGCTTCCTTTGGCAGGTGCGCTTATGATCACTCGCTTCGCTCCATCCGGACGTATGTGTGCAGATGCTTTTTCACGCGTGGTGAAACGACCGGTACATTCAAGTACGGTATCTACATTTAATCCTTTCCATAATTCCTCTGGTGTCTTGATCGCTGAGATCTGGATTCGTTCATCATCTACCAGGAGGGTATTTCCTTCTACACGGATATTGTTGCGGAACATTCCCTGGGATGAATCATATTTCAGCAAGTGGGCTAGGGTAGCGGGATCCGTTAAATCATTGATGCCTACGATCTCTATGCCGGGCATATTGTATAATTTTCGAAATGTAAGACGGCCGATCCTGCCGAAGCCATTAATTGCTATTCTTTTAGCCATCTTAGGTAAAATTGAGTTAAGTGTTTAAAAATGAGGGGTAAAAATAAACGCTTATCCGTAGAATTAGTTGAATGGGTCTGGTTTTTTACTGGTTGTTTCCGGGAGGTTGAAACTAGTGTCAGCTGTACTCACCTGATAGACAGTCATAAAGGATGAATATCGCTGACGGGAATGAGGGAGGGTGTAATTTTTTTACGTCTGGTTTTCAAATTATTCTATTTTTGCCCTGCTTTTGAAGAAAGCATCCGAACAGACGGCCCCTTCGTCTATCGGTTAGGACGGCAGATTTTCATTCTGTAAAGAGGGGTTCGATTCCCCTAGGGGCTGCCACGAAAGCTCATAACTAAAGCGAAATGCCGGACGTTGTGAGCTTTTTTTATGCCTGTTAATCAAGTATCCTGATGTTTCAAAGTTGAATAATATGTGAATGTATCTTGCCTGGGATCAATTGTCCCTCAATTCCATACATTTGCATTGTCATTCAATCTATTATGGATGCAAAAATGATTTTACCTGTTATTGGCTGCCCATGAAATTACAAGTACTGAATTTCCTTTCAGCTTTCAAACCGGCCGGGATGACTTTAGTGATCATCATGGTTGTTTGCATGGCAGGCCAACTTGATGGGCAGAAATACCTTTTCCAGATCAATGATTTCAAGGCTTCAGATGCAAACATCAATCTCCTGGGAGGATGTTCAATAGCAGAAGGTAAGCTTCGTCTCGTTTCTGACAAAGCAAACCAGGCAGGTGCATGCTGGTACAAAGCGAGGAAGATTGATTTCACTGATGGGTTTGAAACCGAATTTACCTTCCTGATTTCAAAAGATGCAGCAGGAGCTCTACCTGGAGATGGATTTGCATTTGTCATACAGGCGCAATCACCTGAGTTGTCAGGAGGTACTGGTGACGCAATTGGCTACAAGAAAATTCCATACGCTGTAGCTCTTGAGTTTGATATCAAAGATGATAACGAAGGAAGCCGTAATCACATCAGTCTTGCTTTTTATAACGCGGAAACAAAAAACTACAGGCAATATGCCACCGTGTATGAGATACCGGAGATTACGGATGGTAAGCCACACTTTACCAGGATTATTTACAGGGAAGGAAGGCTTCAGGTTTTTCTTGATTCTTATCTTTTTCCTGTCTTATCCGTCAAGTTAGATGTCGCGGTTAAAATTAATAGTCCTGATCATACCGGTTGGTTAGGATTTACAGCATCAACCTCTGATCTGCATGCCAACCATGATCTTATTTCATGGTCGATCAAAGAATTTTCTCCCCAACCTGAAGATATCGCTGTTGACTCTGTAGTTGTTATAGAAAAAGGAACGCTCCAAGTCAAAAAAAGGAAAATGACGATCAGTGTCTGGGATCATAATACTGTCGATGGAGATATCATCTCTCTCAAGCTTGGAGATGAATGGATTCTGACGGAGTATGAATTAACATCGAAGAAAAATACATTTGATGCCACACTGCTCGGATTCAGCCAGGATCTTGTTTTGTATGCGCATAATGTAGGGATGGTTCCGCCAAATACTGTTACAATCAGCATATTCGATGGATTGACTACACAACGTGTCAGTCTCGAGTCAAACATGGAAACCAGTGAAGCTATTAAAATCGCCTTCACTGGGGAAGAAGAAAGTGAATAGGCTTGAAAATCTATCCCACGGAACCTGAGTTTTTTGATTGGCAAGGTATCATCATCCACCAGGATGAATTGGTGCATAAAGTAGGGACAGATGCAGTCTTACTTGGATCGTGGGTTTCACGAATTCTTCCTGATGCAAAAAAAATAGTAGACGTAGGTGCAGGATCCGGAGTTTTAGCTTTAATGATGGCCAGGTGTTACCCGGAAGCGTTAGTGACCGCAATTGATGTTGATGAAAAAGCAGTGCAATTATCTGCGGCCAACATTAAGCAAGCAAATATGGAAAACAGGATAGTAGTATCTCAAGAAGATATTTTGAAAAGACCTTCTTATCAAGAACATTTTGATCTGGTGATTTGCAATCCTCCTTACCATCTTGAGCAAATCTTTCCCGATCAATTGCATAGACAACGTGCTAGACATATCCCGACTACTGTTGTGGATTGGCTGACGAGTTTGAGTATACGAACTATGAATAATGGTCACATAATGCTTGTTGTTCCTGCCTCAAAAACTTATACCTGGGTGGAGGTAGCGAATAACCTGGGTTTTCACAATCATCATCGTTTGGATGTTTATTCTTATGAAGAAGATGATGAACCCAAAAGGACTCTTCTCCATTTTAGAGATGGCTTAACTAAACCCAGCTTAAATAGGTTAGTGATTTATAACAAGGACAAAACATACACTTCCGAATACCTTCAGTTTACAGGTATCCGTCCAATACCCAAACATTAAAATGAAAAAAGGTGATACTGTTTACAGTATCACCTTTTTTTTAATTCTGAGCCATCGCATCATGTGTAGACTCTTCGATTATCCTCCTTGCTACTTTGAGGATGGTATCATCTTCAAGCATTACGATACCTCCATCAGGTCCGGGTTGAATATGTTGGGATACGATCTGACCGTTCTCATATTTTTTTGCTCCAAAATAATTCCTGACAGTTTGTTCTTCCAGTTGAAGCTCGTCAGCAATTCTCTTTACACTGCCAGTGGGTAAGGCGTGTTTGATCCTTCTCAATTCTTCGAAAGTGATATTCATACTTAGGTTGTGATTGAAAGATGAAATAAAATATTGCCGTTTGAAAGTTAGGGCTTAATCACCAATCTGAAAAGCTTTTTTTACAAAAAAGTAACACTTTTTACATTCCGAGGCATCGAAATTGCCTGTTCAAACGACAAGAAGGAATATGGTAACTTACCCTTTTTGCAGGAGGATAATCGGGATAGACTTCAATGAAAACTTAACCAATTGCTTGCAACAGGATATGTACCAGCGATGTCGGAAATGAGGTATCAGGAAGGTAAGCCAATTCAATTCCTTTTCTCGCGCAACGACGCAAAGACGCAAAGCTACCTATGTCCTGCTAGTCTCGTGCAACGACGCAAAGACGCCACGCTTATTTGTCCAGCTACGATCAGATGATATTATTGACTTCTACAAATGGAAGGTTGAAAGCATCTGCGACTCCTTTGTAAACCACCTTTCCATTGACCACATTGAGCCCTTTTTTGAGTGGTTCGTCTTGACTGCAAGCATCCTTCCAGCCTTTATCTGCCAGTTTCAATGCATATGGCAGGGTAGCATTCGTCAGTGCTATGGTAGAAGTATATGGTACTGCACCGGGCATATTAGCTACGCAATAATGGACAACGCCATCGATGACAAAGATCGGATCATCATGTGTGGTAGGCCTGCAGGTTTCGATGCATCCACCTTGATCTACAGCCACGTCAACCAATACGGTTCCAGGTCTCATTTCCTTCAGCATGTCGCGGGTGATCAGCATCGGCGCTTTAGCACCGGGTATTAAAACGGCACCGATAATAAGGTCATGATCTCCGATCCGTTCACGGATATTCACTTCATTTGAATATAGGGTTGTAACATTTGGAGGCATGACGTCGGAGAGGTACCGCAACCTGTTAAGATTTACGTCCAGGATGGTTACATGGGCGCCAAGTCCGGCAGCCATTTTTGCAGCTTGTGTTCCTACGACACCTCCTCCAAGCACCAGCACATTTGCAGGAGCGACACCAGGTACGCCTCCAAGGAGAACTCCACGGCCACCTTCAGGTTTTTCAAGAAACTTAGCTCCTTCCTGAACAGCCATACGACCTGCTACTTCTGACATAGGAATAAGCAATGGCAAGGAACGGTCTGGTAACTCTACTGTTTCGTAAGCAAGACATACCGCCTCACTTTTGATCATGGCTTTTGTTAATGGTTCGTATGAAGCGAAGTGGAAGTAAGTAAATAAAAGCTGGTCTTTCTTTATCAGTGGGTATTCACTTTCGATCGGCTCTTTAACCTTAATGATCATTTCAGCGATGTTGTAGACTTCTTCGATCGTCTGAAGGATTGTGGCTCCTCGTTGTTCGTAAGCTGCATCGGTAAATCCACTATTGTCACCGGCGTTGTGTTGAACATATACTTTATGACCGCGCTTGGTTAACTCTAATGCACCAGCAGGGGTGAGGGCGACGCGGTTTTCGTTAGTCTTGATTTCTTTTGGAACACCTATGATCATATAAAAGGGTTGTTTTTTTAGCGTGCCAAAGGTATGTAATTCGCTTTGATGGGCAAAGCTCATGTAGCATGGGGCAAGGGGCAAAGAGCATAGGGCTAAGAGCATATGGGAAATGAAGAGTGATTACTTCTGAATTGGTTATTCACCATTCCATATTCCTTATTCTTTTTGTTTATGCCCCGTGGGTATAAACAAAAAAGCCCCCTCCTTCGAGCGGGCTTAAGGTTAACTAAAACTAAGATCACACTTCTTATCTGAAAGGCAGGTTTTGAAGTCTGCCCGGGGAGATGCTTAAAGCTGGGCTCGTGACGTTTCACGAGCCACTGCGATTATCCATTAAAAAACCAAAACTTATGAAGCAAATATAAAACATATTATGAATAATCGTAATGTGTAATCAACAATTATTCAGGAAAAAAGATAGAATTAAATTTTATAATATGTTTTTTATTGAAAATGTGTGGGGTATGAGAGTAGTTTGAGAAGACTACAGGACTGATTTTTTTAACATTTCAACGGCTTTTTGCCCTTTTTCCCCTAAATCAACTGAAAAGTCATTCACATAAAGGTCAATATGGCTTTTCATAACAGCTTCATTCATTTCCTGGGCATATTTTCGGACATAGGATATCACCATTTCCTCATGGTTCCTGGCAAAAAGGATACTTTCCCTGATTAAGTGTTCTACCAATGTGGCTATTTCTCCAGGTAATGTGGATGAAGCGAAAATGCCCCCCAATGGGATAGGAAGGCCAGTTAGAGTCTCCCAGTCATCTCCAAGGTCAGTGATTTTGGTTAATCCCTTGGCTTGATAGGTAAATCGATTTTCATGAATGATGACCCCTGCCAATGCTTGTCCAGACAATACTGCATGCTCAATTTGATCAAAGGGCAAGAAGACCTTATGGGTCGCCTTCGGGTAAAACATGGAGAAGAGCAAATGTGCAGTGGTCCATTTTCCGGGGAGTACTATTTTCCCATTCTCTACGTCTGATTTTTCAAGAGGTTGTTTCGATATCACCAACGGTCCACATTTATTGCCCAGGGCTGCTCCTGATTTAAGGAGATTGTATTTATCTGGAAGGGAAAGTGCGCGATTGAAACTGATTTTGGAAACATCCAGTTTTCTCTCTTCAGCCCAGGTATTCAGGGTTTCCACATCCTCCATATAAACCTCAAATTCTACATCATGGGTATCAATCCATTTGTTAACCAATGCGGCAAACATATACGTGTCATTGGGGCATGGCGAAAAGCCTAAGGTAATTTTCATGGGCTGTGCGGAAAATAGTAATTTGCGTCCGGTGATGACTGACCTGGAAATCCTTTATGAAGATAACCACCTGATTGCCATAAACAAGCCAAATGGCATTCTCGTTCACGCGGATGACACAGGTGACACCAGCCTGGAGCAAGTGCTAAAAGAATACCTCAAAGAGAAGTACCAGAAACCCGGAAACGTCTTCCTTCAATCCTGCCACCGCCTTGATAGACCGGTCAGCGGAGTCTTGATTTTTGCCAAAACATCAAAGGGGAAGGACAGGATGAGACAACTTTTTACAGAAAGAAAAGTGGATAAAACCTATCTCGCCCTGGTCAGCAAATGCCCGGATCCTTATGAGGCTGACCTTGAAAACTGGATGTTGAAGGACAGAAATAAAAACACGGTCGAAATTGTAAAAGGAGAAAAATCCGGGGCGGTAAAGGCCAGGACTAAATTCAGGACTTTGGGCAAAGTCGGTAAATACTTTCTGGTCAGATTACATCCGATCACCGGAAAATCCCATCAATTGCGTGTCCATATGCGATTTATCGGTAGTCCCATTGTGGGAGATGTCAAGTATGGAGGCCCTTCTATCCATGATCCGAATACTCTCTTGCTTCATAGCTCCAGGGTGGAATTCATCCATCCAATCCAGAAAGTACCCATTGTCCTGATCGCCGGATTGCCTAATCACCCGATCTGGAATGCCCACCGGAATGAGATTACTGCCCTCGAACAATCCGATTAAAAATTATTGATATACATTTGCGGTGAGTGAGAGTCATACGACCAGCTCCTTTCAAACTCCCCCAGGGCAGAAATGCAGCAAGGGTAGAAAGTTGAGCGGTGCGATATGATTTCTCACTCATTTTCTTTGATTTTAAACCTCCCTGATATGAAATTTTTTATCGATACAGCCAATATTGATCAGATCAAAGAGGCTGCAGAACTAGGAATCCTGGATGGTGTGACTACCAATCCTTCCCTTATGGCCAAAGAGGGAATTACCGGAACAGACAAAATATATGCTCATTATAAGGCCATTTGTGCCATTGTGGATGGAGATGTTAGCGCGGAAGTTATTTCTACCGATTTCAAACAAATGATTGAGGAAGGAAAGAAATTGAATGACTTAGCTCCCAACATCGTCGTTAAAATCCCTATGATCAAGGATGGTATCAAGGCTATAAACTGGCTTTCAGACCATCACATCCGCACAAATTGTACCCTGGTTTTTTCCGCAGGACAAGCCATTCTTGCCGCAAAAGCAGGTGCCACCTATTTGTCGCCATTTATTGGTAGGGTAGATGATATCAACTGGGACGGTATGTCCCTTATTCGAGACATCGCAGAAATCTATGCTGTACAGGGATATGATACAGCGATCCTTGCTGCTTCAATCCGTAACTCAAGACAAATCGTAGATGCTGCAAAAGCAGGTGCCGATGTTGTGACGTGTCCACTATCTGCTATTCTTGGCTTATTAAAACATCCACTTACGGATATTGGCCTTGCCCAGTTTCTTGCTGATCATGCTAAAGCAGAGGAAAGGAAATAAGAATGAAGAGTGAAGAATGAAAAATGAAAGTTAGTGGTTGTAAATTTTACCATTTACCATTTCACTCTTCACTCTCCACTCTTCACTCTTCACTTTTCACTTCTTACAACTGACGCCTCACGATTTAATACTCACAACTCACCACTCACAATTCATTTTTCTAAGAGAAAAATGGGAGTAATCTTGCTGTTAAACGCTTCCTGCTGCACACCAGCCTGAAGGGTGATCGCAAATTTATATTTCCTTGTGCAGATATCAGGGACTTCAAAAGTCACGGCGATTTTTCGTTTCTCTCCGGGTGCAAGTGCATCAATGGCAGGTGAAACCGTAGCTGGTGCGACGGTCATATCATTGCCACTCTTTACAAACATCACGTTAAACGTTACCGGGAAATAGGGAACGTGAAAATCAATTTTATAAGGGTAAGGATTGTATATCTCTGCATCAAGAGTTACGGTATCCCCAGCCTGCATCACCGTTAATGGATCAAGCGCGTATTCAATTTCAAGTTTTTGCACCGCAAAGAAATGAGACGAACGATTGAGGTAGATTTTTTTTCCTTTTGGGAAAATATATTCTGTGGAAAGGGGGTCGTTGACATTGGTGACGAGAATTACTTCTTTTCCAAAAAGCTCTTCTTCAAAAGGCCAAATATCATATTGAGTCTGACGATAGTAGATACCATTTATGGATGTGGCAGGATTGCCGGTATAAAAAGAATAGACGGATGGTCTTTGATATGAATTGCGGAAGACAACAGGCGTATCTCCTGCAATAGATGCCATGCGCGTGTACCATTCTTTCTTTCCATGAAATTTTTCCATCTTGCCTGGCAGGTAATCAAACATCAACGCTGATCGAAGGATCAATAGGATTAAAATTGTGGGGACTAATACCCAATGTATGTATTGCTGATACTGGGGCTTATCAATACATTTTCTGTACACGATGATGATCATCGGAATTGAAGCTGCAATGGTCCAGTGTGGTTCAACATGTCCGCGAACCGATGAAATGAAAAAGAAGCTCAGGAATCCTCCAACGATAAAATAAAGCCCACGTTCAAAAAGATCTTTGGGTTTGAATTTATACAATACAACAGCGACTAATCCCAGGAAGAATGGATTGAAACTAAAAAGTTGGTTAGGAATATAATTCAGGATATGCCTGATATTAATTGGCCTTGAACGCGTGACCAAGTGATATCGGAGCGAAGGATAATCGTTTTCTATCTGCCATAAGATGTGAGGTGTAAATGCAACTACTGCAAGAATTCCAGCCAACCAAAACCAACCGGACCGCAATAGACGGAGATTGGACGCTAATACAAAGAAGATCACCAAAGCTCCATGATATTTACTATAGACCATGGCGGCCATGGATATACTTAGCAAGAGTACAGTACTTAGGTTTTCTTTTTGTAAGTATTTGCGATACGCCCATATAAATAAAGCCGTAGTTAACAATAGGGGAGAATCAGGGGTGGCTATAAATCCATACACCTGGAACATGACGACGGAAGCGGTAATTCCAAAGAAAGTCAGGATTTTATTTCTTGAGGGTTCCGTATCATCAATTAAAATCCATACGAGGCACACTGTTATCAATTGAGCCAGGATCGTAACAAAGCGAACTCCCAACTCACCCTTAAAAAGGAAGCTGCCTGCTTTTACAAACAAAGCAATCATCGGGGGATGATCAAAGTACCCCCAATCGAGAAAGCGGGAATACATCCAATAATAAGCTTCATCATTTTCGATTTCTGTCAATAAGGCCTGTACAATATTCAGGCAACCCCAGGCTGAGAGAATAAGGATGAAAAGCAAAGGAAATGTTGAAGAAGTACGGCTATTGGATTGGGGGCTGATGTCGGACATCCGAATGCTGAAGGTTTATTCCGAAAGGTACAAACGTCCAGGAATAGCTGACTGGATAAAAACCATCAAAATGGAATGAAATAAACTTCCAAACACTTATAGAAAGTAAGAGTTTGTATTCTCTTTTCCGGGATAAAAAAAGACTGTACAAGCCGAAGTTTGCTTTGGGCCCCAATTTAATAGATGAAGCGCCCGATACATTTTCAGTAATCCTCAGTCCCGCTTAGGAATCCGACGTTTATGAAAAACGGCAGAAGTGAGGCCCGCCCTAATCACGTATCAAAAACAGTCCCCAATGTTTGTCATGTTGAGCCAAAACAGCGGAGGGCTTGTAACAGTCTATCTTTTTTGATTCATCAATCTATATGCTAAAAGTAGGTTATTGACACCACAAAAACAAATGATGTGATAATTATTTTTCATATAAATAGAAGTCAATTCTGACTTACAATTGGGCGAGCAAATCACGGTTGATTGCAATGGAAGCATTTAGTTCATACCCAATCAGAATAATGAATGAATTGATCTGCAACCAAACTAAGATCAGGATAAGTGCACCGATAGAACCATAGATTTCGTTGTATCGAAAAAAGTTTTCGACATAAAGTGAAAATACCACAGAACTGATTACAGAAAGTACCGTTGCTAAAGTTGCACCTGGTGTAAAGAGTTTGAGTCTTGTTCTGAATGCAGGACCAATACGATAGATGATACTAATTACGAAATAGTAAAACACAAAAATGACACCCCATCTCAAATAGTTGTAGCCAAAGCCTGAACTCTTAATCCCAATATCGGAAAGCCAATTGACAAGGATTGGTTTTCCTACAACGATGGCGATTAAGGAGGAAAGGAAAAGCATACCCAGGAGTATAGTCAGGTAAATAGCTCGCCATTCACGTTGGAGCATATTTTGCTTTTTGTACGTCATCTCATAACTTTTATGAAATCCTTTGATCATGGAGCTAACGCCATTTGAAGCAAAAATGATGGCCAGAAATAAACTAAGACTCAACAGCCCTTCCTTTGGGGTTTCGGTCATTTCAAAAATAATGCTGTTGATATAAGCAGCCATTTCATTTGGGAGTAGATCAACATAATTACGCTGAAAGGCAGAGACCATGTTGTCAATAGGTAAATAGGGCAACAAGGATAAGATCACCAACAGGCCAGGGAAGATGGATAAAAAGAAACTATAGGCCATGGAGTTGGACCTCACCATGATATCATCTCTGAGAATTTCTTTCCATACATATTTAAGGATGATGGCTATCGGAATTCCGTTGAACCCTGGTAAGGTCTGACGATGCATAGCGGCCCTGAGTTGCCTCCACTTCCGGTTCCAATAAGCTCTATTCATCAAAAGAATTTACTTAACGGGGTCTTGATAAATTCAGGGGCAGTTATCCTTTCTTGCGTCCTGCTATCCAGAAAGCAGAGTTGAACAAGCGCACCATTTAACAATGTTCCCGACTCATTTCTAATCTCATACCTGAAGCGGATGTCCTTATCAGGTAATGAAGGTATCGTAGTTTGTATCGTCAGCAAGTCATCATACTTTGCCGGCCTCAGGTATCTTGCATGCATATTCATCACTGGCATCCAGATGTGATACTCTTGTTCTAGTTGAGCATAAATAATGCCAAGCGCTCGTATGGCTTCCACCCTTGCCACTTCATAGTATTGGGCATACACGCCATAATACACGAAGCCCATCTGATCAGTTTCGCCATATCTTACCCTGAGCTGGTAGGAATGGGTATAACTCATGATCTGAGAATAGGACAGGTCATACAATGTGAGCCTCCCCTTGCCCTCGAAAGTTCGTTGCTGGGAAGTGTTATAATTGTTTTTTGAAGTTTCGAAGCAAAAGTTGGATCGGCTTCAGCCTTTTTGAGAAAGTCCTCCGCTTTTAAAATACTAAACCCTGAAGCTTTGAAGGCTTCTTCGGTCTTTGGATTTCTATCGTAAGTCAATGCTATTCCAGGTCGGATAGCTACTAGATTACAACCATCAGTCCATTGTTCCCTTTCCTGGAAAGGAGAGACCCCATTTCCGCTGAGGATGAACTCCATCTTGCTATTGATTTCCTGCTTGATGAACTCACTGATCGACGAATATTCCCTGACGCATCCATCTTTATCATACACTTCGACATAACTGCTCATTCCGTCCACAACAATTGGCTTATAAGCTACAATATGATCCGTATCAATATGTGTAAAGATGGTATCAATATGCATATAAGCACGTTCCCGTGGGATTTCAACCATCGCAACGTGATCGATGACATTTCGCTCGAATAAAATATTCTTTAGCGATTCGAAGGCGTGAGCAGTTGATCGCTCACTACAGCCGATAAGTAGATATTTATTATTCAGCACCATCATGTCTCCACCTTCAATAGAAATCCTTTCACCTGTCCGTGAAGGTGGAAACATATCCACATCGTTCAGGTTGATCAGCCTCTTTTGTTCTTTGAGATGTTGGAAGGAAGGGTGATACCAGAAAATAAACCGGGATAATAGATTTTCGCGATAGCGGGCCTCCTTGGCAGCTTTTGTGATGACGATGTGATCATTGACGACTACAGCGATGTCCCTCGTAAAAATCAGGTTCGGTACTGGTTCGAAATAAATATAATTGGAAACCGGATCCTTACCCGTTATCAGCACCTGGGTGAGGAGTTCATCGTCCATGGCATTGAGTTCCTCCACATATTTCAGGGGTAATTCTTCAAAACTGGCGATATACCCCATAAAATGCTCCCTTGCTTTTGGGTCAGCCCTTAAAGATTCAAGCACGAGATCCTGAACTTCCAGCACATTTTCGCGGCCAATGAAATGGGACAGGATAGCGGTGAAAATGTCATGTTCTTCCTGCATCCTGGGCAGGTGGACGATGTCATCAAAAAGCAATTCTCCTGCGTGTCTCGGTGAAATCCGGGCGATGCCGGCGTCTGGTCGGTGGACGATTACCCGTTGAAGGGCTCCAATTTCGGATGGTACAAAAACATGATCAATCATCGGGCAAAGGTAAGGTTAAGTCCCTTTGGAGGCAGCCGGGCCCCGACAAATGATTTTTAAATGTTTATGCCCCATCTAACTTGAACCTAATCTGTATTTTTACACTTTATAGACCATAAAAGAAAATCCACCGCACTGACATGTTAAAAAAGTTCAAGTCCCTCTTTATCATTGAAGAAGCGGAGTCCAACCAGGAAAGCAAACCTGTGGAGGATAAGGCCAAAAGCACGCAAAAGGAAGAATCCACTCCATCTAAGACCTTCCAGGTGCAGACTGGAAGCACAACATCCGGACCTGGTAAAGTTCAGGACAAGTTTCTGACGGTTTTGTTTGATGCTCTTGCCGCCAGCAACCAGCAAGGATTTGATTATATGGAATTTAAGGATTTCCTCAGATCCCTGGCCAATGTGCCTATGGATGATGGAACCCGGTATAAATCGGCATTTGCTACAGCCCAGACGATGGGGGCAACAAAAGAAAATATTGTTAACAGTGCCAAACAATACCTGGGTATACTTTCCAAAGAGCAAACTAAGTTTCAGGATGCCCTTCAGGGACAAAGAGATCGAAACCTTACCGGCAAGCAGGATGAGATTAAAAACCTTGAGCAGACCATCAGGAATAAAGAAGCAGAAATAGAAAAGCTGAAAGCGGATATTGATGCTCATCGTCAGTCGATTGGCACGCTTGAAAAAGAAATTAATTCTGCCAGTGAAAAACTTGGTCAAACGGCAAATGATTTTGAAGCAACGTACCAGACGCTACTGAGCCAGATCCAGGAAGATATCCGGCAAATCGAATCACACCTTTAGTTTTGAGAGAAATAGACATGGAAGGATATAAACCAAAGACATTTTGGGAAAGGCCAGAAGGCGTAACAGGAGGTATCTTCCTGGTAGCTTTAATTGCGGCGGTTGGATTTATCACAGTTAATTCAGC
>DASXWI010000355.1:0-3448 GCA_036503755.1 Saprospiraceae bacterium
GTCAATAGCCGCTGGTGGCTGGTTAAATACTGAGCCATCATTTCGCCAAGTGAAAAAGATACGTACTGAAACAGGTGCAAAACAGTTGCCAAGCGAAGCACTGGATGCATTACCTGATGTTGTCTGCACCGTGCTTTGCAAATTATGCGCACCGATAACGATTGTACCAGGAATAAGTGGATTGGCTAAGGGTGATGTACCCGTAATTCCATTAGCTGCTACAGGAACGATTGAAGTAGATCCGATGGAAACTTGCCAGAAATCAAAAGTACTTTCACCCTGGTTATACCATTGGTAGCTATAGGCAAGATTTGTTTCTCCTGCAGGCAAGGTAATATCACGATAGAAGTGAACAATTGATCCAGTGGTGCCATAGGTATGTGTAGCACCCGTGACATTGTCACTGGCATAAGCACTGTTGGTTGGAAACAATGTTGGAACAGTTCCTAAAAACCATTGATTGGTTACACCAACTCCATTGACAACAGTCCAGCCATTTGCGGCAAAAGTGGATCCCAGCTCAAAACCTCCTGCTCCTGCAGGATCAATTAAAGTGGTTTGGGCTGAGCCTTGTCCTGAAAAAACGCTAAGTAATACAATGACCAGCGCTAAAGGAGATTTGGAGAAGAGAGATTGGAAATATTTTTTCATACTGTTGGTTAGCTTCGAATCGGGTGAGAGGGAAATCTGATCAGATAAAAATTGAATTGACGAAATATAGTAGTGGTATATAGATAGCTGCACATTAACGAGGTACAGCAACAGGCGCAGGAACTGCACTTAACATTTCCACTAGGCCAGGCAGATACGTTCCCAACATTTGATCAGGTAGATTAGCCAAGTCCTGATTTTTAGGAGCTTCATGAAGAACCTGCTGATATCCTTTAGTAATTGCATCTTGAGCAGGAACATTGTTTTGAATGTGCAACTGAATATAGGTGAGCATCAATTTGTATGCCTTGTAGATAGATTGCTCTTCTGCTTGCAGACCAGGTGTACTCAACAATACGTCTGTTCTTTCTATTTCAGCAGTTAATGTTTGAGTTATTTCGGGATTTGATTTCCATGTGATCGCATTCATATTTATACTCGCAGGACCATTATCTGTTTGAGCGCTAACTTGTGAAGTGCAGAAGAGCGTCATCAATGCAATTACAAATACTGGCCATTTAAGAATGTGGAATCCGGTTGCCAGTTCATTCAATTTGAGAGAAAATTTCATATCCTAAAAAGTTTACAGAAAAAGAGAATTAAAGACAATGCAATACATCCATAGGATTAACGGCATGGTTAACCTGTGGCATAGTCTTCGAATATGAGTCCCTAAATAAGGTGGAGATCAGGTGTTAATTCAAGCAGTATTGAAATACAATCACACACTATTGAAAAAACACATAGCTGCATTGGGCATCACAGCAAGAGGGTGGTGGAATTCCCTCATTTGTTCATTCATCAGGTTGAGACTATAATTGACAAAACTGGAATCAAAAATTGTTTCCGGCTTATTCGGCCCAAAACTAACCAAATAACTGGATTGAGGTAGAAAAAAATCTATAAAAAATATATCTAACGTATTATAATAAAGCGAGTTATAAAGATTATGGGGAGAAGCGGACGTCCGGGACTTCGTAGTTAATTACGAAAGAAGATAAATAAAGCTCCCAGGGCAGTTAAACCCATGATAATCAGCCTGAATTGGTTTTGCTTGATGATCTTTACAAGGCTGATGCCCGCCCATAGTCCGAGGAATAATGCCGGTAAAAGCACCAGGTCAATTTTTATTGAATGAAGGTTGATAGTCTCCCAGGACCAGATATGAAAAGGAAGTTTAAACATGTTCGTTATAAAAAAGAGCCAGGCAGTCGTACCGATAAACATTTGCTTAGGCATCCGGATGGCCAGGAAATAGAGTTCTGAAAAGGGTCCAGCCAGGTTTCCCACCATTGTAGCAAATCCTGAAATACCGCCCATAATGGCGGCAAATAATCGATTATCCGGTACCTGGTATCTTTTTATCCTATCTAGAGCCCACATCAGGACCACGCTAATGAAGATCAGGATGGCCATACCCCTTTTGAATGCATCTTCTGGTAGTTCTTTTCCATACCATACCCCTACCAAAACCCCAATTAACATCCAGGGCATCAATTTCCATAAGTAAGACCATTGGGCATGGCGGTGATAATACATCACCGCGAAAATATCTCCCACAATGAGCAACGGCATTACGATCCCGGTTGAAACCTTGCTCCCATATACTAAAGCAAACATGGTGGTGATGATGGCGCCAAATCCTTTGAGCCCACCTTTTGCAGCGCCAAGTAAAAACGATCCGATCATCGCCGCGACCCAGCCATGGAATGAGATGTCCGTACCTTCAAAGATTTCCAGCATGCTGCACCAAGGTCGTTAATTCTACGGAGTTGTCTTTTCAATCAACATCGGCCATACTACGCACCTGGGCTTTGACGTTTAGTGTGCAGCATTTACTTTTACCCTTCTGCTATTTTTCCTTACTGACCTGTTGCCCTTAATTTCGTTCCTGACCACACGCGACTGGATAACCCATGTATAGAGAAAAAATCCTGAAGGCTTTAAAAGTGTTCGTGATCATCTTCCTGGTCATGGCTATTTCCATCCTCGTAATCTTAAATTGGAAAAGTGATCTGATCATCGACAAGGTGATGGCTTCTGTACAACAGGAATTAGTAGATTCTTTGCGTTACGAAGAAGCCACACTGGATTTGTTCAGCCACTTCCCTTCTACCTCCATCCAGATTCACAATTTATACCTGGGCTCAGAAAAACATCCGTTGATTCGCGGAGGAGATATTGATATCATTATTGGATTGATTCCACTGTTGAAAGGAAACATTCTTATCAATCAACTCAAGGTTACAGGTGCCACCATCCATATTGAAAATAAAAACGGACGATGGTCATACGACATTTTGAAAGAAAAAGAAACTGTAGCATCAGAAGAATCACAGGATACTACATTCAGTACACAAATCAAAGAACTTCAACTAGAACATACCACTCTTCTCTATGATGATGGTGAAGGCCTGCGTTTTGCGATCGATATCAGTGATGGCCACCTCGAAGGGGGTTTAGAAAACGAAATACTGGATCTTAGTATTGATTTAACCAGTGTGATAACTTCCTTGACGATGGATGATTATCAGCTTAAAGAATCATTCGCCACAAATTTCACTGGTGATTATACATTTGATTTGACTTCAGGGTTGCAGAAATGGAAGGATTGGAAAATTGAAAATGATGCAATCCATCTTTCGGCCAATGGAAATATCCTTCGTGCAGAAGATCATGAGATGGTTGATATCATCATAGATTGGAATAAAGCGGACTTGGAATCGATTAAAAAATGGCTTCCTGAAAGCATGAAGAAAACATGGAATCAATATTCGTTTTCAGGAGATATCGAAGG
>DASXWI010000356.1:0-13183 GCA_036503755.1 Saprospiraceae bacterium
CAAAGGGACAACCCGCAATAACATGGGGTGATGGTTGCATGACAATGGGTTGCCCTGACACAGTGACTCTCGGTGAAGTGACTGACGGCTGAGCTTGTCCTCCATGTACACACATCACTGTTGCACCTAAGTGAAGAAGAAATCCAGGCATACGTGGAAATTGATTTTTTAAATGATAACTAATGCACCATTGTTGATGGTTACCGTAGGACCTGTCATGATGATGCTGGCGCCTTTCCCATTTTGAATATAGATGCCCGTATCATTGACGATCAAGGATGCTCCGGTAGTGCTTTTCAACATGATACCACCTGTAGGTCCTGGTAAATCAGAAACCACGATGGTATTCTGACCAGTAGTTTGCAAGACAATGTTTGGTGATGCCGGTATACCTGCCAAGGCTAATGCAGGTACTTCACCTGCTGAACCCCAAAAGCCACCTGTCCAAATCGGATGATCAGGATCCCCGGCTTCAAATTCTACCCATACTCCGCCACCGATCAAGGGAACGAAATATGTACCCATTTGAATGCCAGCCATCGGGACACAAGGCATGGCCCAACTTGAAATACCTATACCTAAGACATCAGGTACCTGGACCAACAGACGACCACGTTGCTCCGGATCAATATTGTTGAGTACCATTCCACGGTATTTGCCATAACGTTTGTCTGCCATTTCGAAAAAATTATACGGGTACTACGGGCACAGTTGAAACGAGTCCATTCCTCGTCAACGTGAAATCTTGTGTGTATTCACCAGGTTTGATATTATGGGTTACACTTTTTACATAGTACAATCCATTAAAAGCATTTCCAGCGCCACGTACTCCTACAAGGGATCTTGCTTTCAGGATGTGGCCATAACGAACAACATTGAGTGATCCTGTTCCAGTCACTGCATCCGCCGATCCCGATGCTTCGGCCAATCCTTTTGTCAATGCACGAACGGGATTGAGGTGTGCAGTGTCTTTTAATATCGGGAACTTTGTTGGAATAGGAGGTATAGCTGCCAAGGGAGGATTCAACAAACTTACATTTGGAATAGGAATCGGGATGGGCACCTTTGTCAATTCATTTTGGATAAAAACAATAGGCATGGATTGATTGTCTCCGTTGAAACTAAAACTCAAGGATTCTACATTTGAATGTATATCCATGTTTATACTTAAAGCAGGTTGTACCGGACCAACTTTTACTTCTGGTCCCCAATAGGCTATGTTCATTCCCGGAACAGGTCCAGGTTCGATATAAAATACGTAGCCAACTTCCTTTGATAATTTATTGATATAACTCAAATCACTTCCCTGGTGTACAGGAATACGATTAGTAGGAATCGGAACATCAAAAAATATACTGGGAATGACCATTGGTATCAGGCCAAAAAAAGCATACTTCGCAATCACCAAAGCAACACGAGCTTCAGCTGGCATCGCAGGATAAGGTATGCCGGAGAAATCGATGTAATCCATCAATGCTGTCGGATCTGAGCCGGTAACCGTTAAGACTGCTTGCCCTGTCTGAACATTTGGGGTGACCTGGTGATTGGTGATCACGCCATCTATCAATACGGTTTGATTTCCATTCACGCTCACAATGACCATGGTCCTGATAAAGGGACCGACCTGCCCAAGAAGAATGAGGATGGTATTTAAAGGTGAGTCATTACTAAAGGCGAATGTGATTTGAAATCCACTAGCCTCGCCTGTTGCTGTTTTGATTTGAATGCTGGTTATAGCATCCGTGATAGGTTGAGGTACCGGAACAGGCACGACACCAATTAATAACGTAAGATTAATTTTTCCTCTGAGCATGGTTTAAATACCTGTAATACCAAAACCTTGCGGTATGTGCAATATCTTTCCTGACTCTTCTGTCAATTCTTCCGGCTTCATTGCTGAATTGGCATCTGCGATTTGCCAGAATTTTTCCGGATCATTGATATAATGTGCTGTTATATTATCCAGGCGTTCACCTTCTTTGACCTGGTGTGTTTGTTGGCGCAAATAATAATCAGGTGATGGTATGAAACGGCGCTTTAAATAAAGAATAGGTTCTCCATCAAGCCCATTGATATGTGCTGTTCCAACTGAATAGTAGCGACTCGTGGAAGGCAGATTGTGCTTAGGTGCCCTGGCTGCTTCTAAAAATGCCTGCATGGCGTCTTTCATATCATATAGAATTTATGCCGAGTGATTTCAAGTTTCCTGGGATAAACTTATTAGCTAATTGTTCTTTTTGTTTTTGATACGCCAGGTATAGATTTCCGCCTTTATGATCAAAACCGAGTTCTCGTACAGTCATCACTTTTAAGGATAGACTCACTTTGGCTCTTATTGGATTTAAGTTGGTATCAAATGCTTCTTCTGTAATGCTTAGGTCAGTCAACTGAACCGGCACAACACGGTTCTTACTCCAGATGAAAAGAACCAATGAACTTTCGGTTGGTATTATTTCCAGCGATCCTGATGATGCCATGGCATTGTTGGCGATCAATTGACTGCTTTCCGGGTATACCATTTTTTCTAATATGGTAAGCATAGGTTGGATTCCCATTTCCAGGGTTTGTTGATCCTTTACTTCCAACAAATCTGTGGCGTCAAGTTCGATTTCTAATTTATAAGCCTCCTCAGGTGGCCCAGTAATCCTAAGGGCGTCTGACTTAGAGGCACCTTCTCCTAAACGCTTTGGTTGGAGCGTTCTTGAAACTGTCTCCGGATTGTATTGAAGGGGTATAATTTTCTGTACAGCCGATGTATTCGGATCCAACAAAACAATCCCTCCTTTTAACAATTTGGGTGAAAGTGGTGATGATGGCATTTGGTAATAGAAAATCGAGATAAAAGAAAGGTGTTGTCTATATACAAGTTGAGAAACTGATGAAGCTGCAGTTTTTTCTCTTATGAAGTTGGCTTCACTTGCATTTGCTCTAATCCTTGCGATATACTTCCTGCAATGGATTCTCCTATTTGTGTAGTGTGCATTTTTGCATGAAATGCAAAAGGTCTGCCTTCAATACGATCATGCCTGGACGAAACGGGTATCGTCTCCAGTAGTTTTGGAAGATTAAGTTTGTTCAACAAGTGCTGTTCAATGGCTGCCTTTAATCCTGTTATGGACATGCGATCAAACCCCTCCAATTCAATTTTGTCGATAATAATTTCGAGTTGAGAGGGTTGCATTTAGATCATGTTTTCGGACAAGCTCATATTCTTCTCCAGTTTAAGATATTCCTTCTTTGCAGCATGTTGTATATCGGACATGGATACTGGTTTGTTTTTTTCAGCTGCCATAAAAGCAGCATGCATAGCAATGTTTCGAATATTCCCGCCGGCTATGTTGAGCGTGGCTAATTTTTGTATATCAAGGCCAGCTGTTGGTGTAGATGTTGGGAAAATGCGTTTCCAGATTTCTGCGCGCATATTGAAATCGGGAAATGGAAACTGGATGACGAAACGTATCCTTCGCATGAAAGCCTTGTCCAGTGAGTTCTTCATATTCGTGGTTAGAATTGTCAGCCCTTTATACTCCTCCATCCGCTGAAGCAAGTAACTGACTTCAATATTTGAATACCGATCATGACTGTCTTTGACTTCACTTCGTTTGCCAAACAAGGCATCGGCTTCATCAAATAATAAGATAGCACCACTACCTTCTGCTGCATCAAAAATCTGGCTCAAATTCTTTTCCGTTTCTCCAATGTATTTATTAACCACTTGGCTTAGATCGATGCGGAATAAATCCATATGCAATTCTTTGGCTAATACTTCTGTGGCCATGGTCTTTCCTGTCCCGCTTTCACCGGCAAACAATGCACTAATCCCAAGTCCTCTGTTACTCTTGGATGCAAATCCCCATTCATCATATACTTTTTGACGCTGACGGACGTGGATTGCAATTTCCGCCAGAACAGATCTTTCCATTGAAGGCAATACCAGATCATCCCAATTGGCCAAAGGAAGAATTCGTTGTGCAGTGCTAATTAATTCAGGTCGTGTATACTCGACACAATATTGCCATAGCTGTTGCCGGACATTTTCCTGGATAGGTTGTATCGATTTTTCAGAAGGGAATAGAGTCAGCATTTTGGCTGATACTTTTTGAATAGCTGAAGCATTCAAGTCAAACTGAGCAACGATGGCATCCAGATCCCCATTAAGGGCAAGAGCAATTGAGCCCAGATTCTCTTTCCAAATAGAATATTGCTTTTTCTTACTTAAGGGGTGTAGTTCAATTTTCTCCACCGGACGTAGTAATCCTTTAAGTGCCTGGTCCATCCCCAGAATGACGATTCCTTTTATTCGTTCAATCAGGAAAAGAAGATGATGACGTTGTGAATAATCTAAATCACTGTAAAGTGTTCCATCAACATACAACACCATATCTTGCAACTTGGCGTCCCTGTTCCAAACATTCACCCAATGGAGTAGTTCCTGCATTTGATTGGGTACGTCAAATGGATTCAATCGAAACATGTCACATTGTATATCCTTGCATGCCTGGGCTGCCATCCACATTTTATCTTCAGCAGATATCCCGGTGATTTGTAACAAGGGCTTGTAATCCAGGATACCAATCTGATAAAGTGCTGTTCTGATTTCATCACTTTCAATTCCTTCTGCGAATGAGTTGATGGGAAATAGGATTTCCTTTAGTATGGGAGAAAGGTATTGGAGCCCAGTTAAATAGTGGAGTATATCTTCCTCAAGTATAAATGATGATTGGGTAAACAGATGTTGATCCGAGACTTTTAACAGATGCCATTGAAATAGCGGGCTTTCCGGAGATAATGCCGACCAATGCGATTCTGCAAAGGCACCCAGGACAAGGCTGTAATTTGGTGATTTGGAAGTTCCCCCTTGTAGTTGCTGAACAATTGATGCAAGATCAGCATCCAACTCAACGCCTGCAGCAAGGAGTATAATTTTCTTTTCAAAAAAACTCAGATTAAATGTGTTGGATAATTTTTGAATCGCAGGCATTGCCGTCATTTCATTTTCAATCTTCAGCAATGCAGCATAACCATTCGTTAATTCATCTAACATTTCATGATTGTCCTGCTCCTCTTCTTTTGTAAGCAGTGCTGACAATTCCATCCTCACAAGTCGGATCGCTTCCACCAGGTATTGCTGGTTCATTTTCAACCAAATTTCATCTGGATTTGGATTCATGGAATAATTATCGTTGGATGATCATATTCACCTGCACTATTCGTTTCTAATAGGCTCTCAGCCCCATCAACCTGGATACGGACAAGATAGGCGGCGTCCTTAACGTTTGTTACTTCGAAAGTGAGTGTATTAGTTGCAATAACGATCTCATCTACAGGAAAAACGAAGGCGTACGTCGTAGCTTCATTTCCTGTGGGGGGATTAAGTTCATCAAGATATAAGACAACCCTTTGTTGCGGCCTTACTGCTGGGGTTAACTGTACATCGATTTCGCCTTCGCGAAGACCATTGGTAAGTGTTATAAAATTGTTTGCCGTGATGGAATTAAGATCCGGGCATAACACAAATGCGTGTAGATTGGAAGAAGCCCATTTGACATCATGATCATTAGGTATTTCGCCGACCGTCACCTGGTGAACAACCTGCACGCCTTGCATGCCAGCTTTCAATCCCATAGCGGTGGTCAGTTGTATTGAGATTTTGTTCTCACTCACATTCGCAGTCATTGGGACAATTTCACTTTCATTGATTTTGATCAGCACAGAATTATTTTTCAACTGGGCTCCCAGGATTACAAGGATGTCGCCAATGATAATTTTCCTGATTTCAGAAACAGGATCCAGGCTGCTTGCCTGTGAAGCAATTTTATTGATTTTCGGATAACGTAATTGAAGTGAATAAATCTTCCGCTGTTGCACTGGCAATGCAGGATGAGAAGGTTTATCTACATCGATGAGAACCACAGTCACCATGTAGCCGGTGCAAGTGCGGTATTTTGTCTGGAAGGCAGACCACAACTTGGAGATATCTTCTGTATTGAGCGTTTCGGGAGTAATCTTAATCATTTCAATTTGGTCAGCTAATCCAGAGATAGCCAGATGACTAAGGTTGGCAGGTAGGCGCCCCAGCGGATCAGTAATGGATGCCGGAGTCAGGGAATCACGGATAGCATCCCTATCAAGCACCGGATTTTCGTGCAAGACCTGCATGCTGTAACCAAGTATAATTTCAGAATGAAGCTCACGCTCTCCAAATGAAGTAAGTAAATAATGCAGGTCGAGTGCTAATGGAACACTTTGGACCAATTTTCCATCGGTATCACGTGTAGGAAATCCACGATTTACCCACCCTGTATTGTAAGTCACCCGGTACAAAAAGAGATTGATTTGAGAAGGGATAGCACCGTTGTTACCGGTCTGCAATTCGCCAGGAGGAAGAGAAGAAACATGGATAGGCGTACCCAGGACATCAGTTACATTCTGATTGATAAAGCCATCATTCAACAAGTCCTTTAATACATGGGTTACGGACGCAATTCCAAGAGCACTACTCATGACTTACTTTTCTTTCCTTCAGGTATTGATCCAGTGTTAAAGCAGGCTTCGGGTCGTGATGTTCTTTCAAGCGTATAGTTGGTTCTTTTTCTGCTTTGATTTCGATTTTTCCAATATGAATCTTGATCACAGGTTGAGATGGAGACTGAAGATCTTTCCTGGTCTGATTTTCTGCCGAAAATTCCAATTGATTATTTTTAAAATCTGGAAGCACATGCCTGGTATCAGGCTTTTGTAATACTGCTTTGGGTTCACTACGAAAAGATTTCATAACCTCAAGCATGGCTAATACGTTATCCAGTTCCTTTGTTCCTCCCATATGCTCCTCATGCTTCCGCTCCTCCCTTACTGGTTCTTTCTTAACTATAGTATTCGGAGGAGGGGTAACGAATTGATCAACATTTTCAATCTTATTTATGCGGATGTTATTAGTGATAGATGTAGGACCTATCATCTTTTCCTGTTTCATTTCATCAGGCCAATCTTTAGGGTTATGAACTTGTGAATGTAAATTCATTTGAACATCATCCTGCTGGATGGGTTTGCTTTCTGATAAATTCTTATGCTCTTGTTGGTTGGAGAGATTGGATTCTTCGGTTTGTTCTTCTAAGCCGAATTCTGGAGTGGGCCACACTTTTTGAGTCTCAAAAACAGTATGAACTCTTGGCAAGACAGTTTCACTTGCTTGGGTATGACGTTGAATAATATTATTGAGAAAAGTGCTCATGATTGTATCATCCTCAAATAAAGCTGGCGGCGAAAGGGACTCAATGAAAGAATTTCATTTTCAGACCAACTGAAATACCTGGCAAGGGTGATTATTTCCCGATAAAGGGTATACACTTTTTCCTGGATCTCCGTCCATATATAAAACATAATGTCAAAAATGCTCACCCATTCGTGTTTGCATTGTGGACAACTGAGTTTAATTACGATATCTCCCTGTGGATCAAGTTCAGCAAATTTTTCTGAAATTATTTCGATGAGGGCTGGTGACCAATCCTCAGCGCCATAGTTTATAGTAGTTGAAGGAAGTACGCATCTTTTGATCATAGCTACCACATTGTCTTCATTCTTTTCCGATGTCGATAGGTTAAGAAAGTCTTCACTATTCGGCAAACGAAAATGCATTTCTTGACCATCATAAGCTATGACAATATCATCCTGGCCTGTATGCTGTCCAATAGGTTGCAATTGCAGGTCAGATACAGGTACTTCCCACTCTATACGTTCTCTGCAAGCAGGACAGACACCTGCATTCCGAAGTGTAGAACCGAACATTTTTTCACGAACATGTAGAAGCCTTGCATCCCGTTCACCAATGGAAAAAGATGCAACCTCTTTTGTATTATACTCGGGATATACCATAGCCAGGAATACCAGGCATTTTTCCACGAGACTTTTATCCAGCGTTTTTTCCCAGATCATGAGAAGATCACGATCAGTCAACGTGTGCATACTTAACTAATATTAAGGTTCAGTAAAGGAAGGTTCGGTAGGCTCAACGACTTCATAATCACGCTCCCATCCTTCATTTTGCAATGTGATGGACTGAATGGCAATTGCATTTGCACTGGCATCCAACTCTGGTAAAGCCTGGAAATCCGAAACCCAGCATCTAAAGACTTTATAGGCAAGCACCACCTGGCCTGCTTCATTGTAGACTTCGATAATGATGTCTTTTCGAAAATCCTTAAGCGATACTTCAGCCCCCAAACCTGAACCTAGGTTCCAAACTTTGTTTGCCCAGGTTTCGAATTCAGTATCATGCGTCACTCCGCGTTCTAGCGTGATAGGTTCAAATTTTGTTTTACCAGGAGATTTCCGTGTTGTACTCGGATCCCCTCCCTCGCGATGCTCGACTGGTTCGGTGGTCCGCTTAAGCATACCTACTTTACTGATGCCGGCAACATATTTTCCGTCCCACTTAACACGAAATTTAAAATTCTTATAGGGATCGAAACGTGATGGATTGACTGAGAACTTTGCCATAGAAAAGAGATTTAGGATTGAACTTGTCCGGCTAATTGCTGGATCTTAATGATGACGAATTCAGCTGGTTTTAAAGGAGCAAAACCAACCAGGATATTCACTATACCCAGGTTAATATCATTTTGGGTGGTGGTTTCCCTGTCGCATTTGACGAGATATGCTTCTCTCGGAGTGGTTCCCTGAAATGCACCCTGTTTAAACAAGTTATTCATGAAAGCACCAAAGTTTAACCTGATTTGAGACCACAATGGTTCGTCGTTAGGTTCGAATACCACCCATTGGGAACCACGGTATAAACTTTCTTCCAGGAATAAAGCGAGCCGACGCACGGGGACATACTTCCATTCGGATGCTAATGCATCCGCCCCTTCCATCGTGCGTGCGCCCCAGGAAACTGTACCATACACCGGAAAATTGCGAAGACTATTGATACCAAGAGGATTAAGAACTCCATTCTCCTGATCACTAAGAACATCTGTCAGCTTTGAAACATTTCGAAGTGCAGCTTCAGTACCCGCCGGAGCTTTCCATACACCACGATTGCTATCCGTACGTGCATAAAGTCCTGCCACGGTCCCGCAAGCACCAACTGACCTCAACCTGAAACTATCTAGTGGATCTGGAATCATTACGCGCGGATAGTATAGGGCTGCATTTTTACTTCGGATGATATTTCCTTTTCCTGCACGCCAGTTTTTAATTTCCTGCAGATCATCTATACCTTCTGGAGTGTCAATAATGTAAAATGCGCGTCTACCTTCGCTATAGGTTATGGCAGTGCTGTGAACAGCATCAAATAAACTACCTGTGTCGGTTCCAGTGCGAGGAATGCAAAGGATATTGAATAAGTCTACATCCTCTAAAGCATAGATTCCACTTTTCATGTTCAACACGCCATTTATAGCAGCTGCATCAGGGATACCACCGTCATTTCCGCCACTGCCACCGGTTTGTGCAGCCAATGGGCTTGCTCCATCCATGGTGTACTCTTGAACATTATTGGAGAAATCGCTCCCTGTACCATCCAATAACAACTCAGCAACTGTGGTTGCATCTGTGGCGGATGGAGCAAATGAAATCAATGACCTTGCATCTTCTCGTCCTGCACGCACATATAACCGACCATGAATGGCTTCTACTTTAGCTCCTGAAAATTGTTTATTCGATGGAGCTGCAGATCGAATGGCATTCTCCAATGCCACAGCTATTACAGCCAAACTGTAACTGCCTCCGGTAGAAGTATCGGGTAAACTCAAGGCTATCGTTTCCGTTGATATATCAATACTAATATCAAGTTCAGGATTTGGAGCTGAAATCGTAATGGTAGCCGTTTCATTGGTCTCCCCGAATCCACGATGATCTCCAGAAGCCGTACCATTTGCAGCAGGAGGATTATTGCCGGACGGTGGATTAACCTTGACCATCTTTGAACCTGCAAATTCGTCATTGATCTTTTTCACTACAGAATTCGATGCATTCTGATCCATCGACAGATTGATAAAGCGTTCTTGCCTTAAAGCTGCACCCGTCGGTGCATATTCGGTGATGGTCATGTTGAATTCATTTTCTGTAGGCGTGTCATGATCAATGACAACGTTCATAGCATCACCCCAGGTCCCTTCATGAATTGCGTTCACGACAAGTACAGCAGAACCGCCCGTAGTGACGTCGCTGATCTCTACGCTTGAGGTTAAAGGAGATCCGGATGCAACGCGAACGACGTAGGCCTGAGTTCCACCATTAAGAAAGAATTGCTGAATGGCATAGCTGGCTTCGCTCAACGTATCAAGTCCGCCAAATTCGCGTTCGAAATCACCGAAGTTGAAGATTTGTACTGCTTTATTCATTGGCCCTCTCTTGAAGTAATCAATAAAAGCCGCAATGGAAGTAGATACACCGGTAATTGTGCGGACCCCACTGGGTATCTCTTCAATGTACACGCCCGGGTAGGTTGGTTGTACTGGCATGATAAAATGATTTAACGATTAGAAAAGATAGAGAATCAACAAATGGATATGTTTACGACAAGACCATCTGGATAAGTTAAGTATGGACTATCAGATTGCCACACCAGGAAAGGGTTGATGTGAAATTTAATCAATCTGAAAAATGCCTGGATGGTATATGGCTTCGCCCTCTCAGTCCCATTGGGACTTTGGTGTTTTTGGGAAATACTATTTCTAAGTAAAAGCCCTTAATCAGGTTAAGGGATTTATACCTTAGATGACGACAAATTAATATACTCAGGAGTATTAAACAATACTTTCTATTTATATATTTTATTTTAATATGAAAAGTCAGGGTTTTGATTCATAATAATTATAGTTACGTGAATTATTTTTTTTCATTTGATTAACGCATTCATTATTGTTTACTGATTTTCACTGACCACTTATTTAACTTTCCCACATCCTGCCCCGCAACATCCGAAATCTTTAGTTTCCAATCACCCTGGATAGCTTGTCCCTGCAAAGTGGCCAATGCAGGTAGATTGCTTGCTTGATAGTTCTTGATGATATTGTCGGCATCTCCACCACTTAAGCTATGTAGTGTGATCGTAGTACCAGCCGGTGAAATGAGATTGACAATCAAATCACTGATGTAGGTGTGCGTGATATCCAGTTCAACTTTTACTTCACGGATCGTTCCGGTAGTCGTCGTATTTATTTTCCGTTCAATTCCTATTGGATTGTTATCAGGAATGGAAATGCCCGGGGATTCTTCCAGTACGATATCTGGATTAGCACCAGAACTAATGTGCAGTGTCCAATTTTGCAGTATACCAATGTCAGCAGAAGCCGCATCAATTACCTCCAATGTCCAGGTACCATCAGATGGTTCACCAACAAACCGTGAAAGTGTAGGAGTGTTTTGTATATCAAATGTCTTGTTGATATTTTTCGCGTTACCACCATTGCGATCACTTAGGATAGCCGGTGTTCCACGGGGAGAGATCAGCCGAACTATCAAGTCGCCAATATAGGTATGCTGTAAATTCACATCCACTTTGACACCAGCTATCGTAACAGCTTGGTTAATGACCATCGTGCTGCGCGTACCTGTTGGATTGTTATCAGGTATTCCAAGATTTGGTGAGATGGATTGCGTGATCACTTGAGCATTGGCAACAGGGCCACCTAATAATCGCAATGCTTCTGCGACAGCCGCTGCCGCATCAACTTTTCCAAAACCATACCAACCACTCCATGTGCCATCAGGATGACCAATGTTCTGAAAGGTTCCAGTATGATGAGGTGAGACAGGCGAAATATCCCAGGTTGGGTTGGGATCATATGAAGCAGCAGGTGTTTTCGCATATGCTGTCATGCTAAGGTCTTTACTAGCTGTTCGTTGTAATATCGAAATCACTTCCTTTGCCGATAGATTTGGATTAGCCGAGATGACAAGAGCTGCAATTCCTGCAGTCAAAGGAGTTGCACT
The DNA here is from genome assembly GCA_036503755.1 of Saprospiraceae bacterium. Classification (GTDB taxonomy): domain Bacteria; phylum Bacteroidota; class Bacteroidia; order Chitinophagales; family Saprospiraceae; genus Opimibacter. The sequence continues at coordinate 11,938 of DASXWI010000356.1, forward strand.
GGATGTGCCTCCAAAAGCAGGATCAAACATCTGCCCTTCACCGGAAGTGGTCAATATACCCAGACCTGTAACGGTAAGTCTCCAGTATTTATGAACATTGTTTGTAGGCGCACACAATGCAATTCCCTGGCCATAATTGGAATAATGACTTCGTTGTGCATTACTGGCTAACGCGGCGATATACATGACACCAGGAATATCTGCGAGATTGTGTTCAAATACCTTTGCCGTTTTCACGCCGACCCAACTACCACTGTTATTACGACCACCATCATAAGGAATATTCTGGTTGCCGGAATGTTGAACCGGACAATTTTCATTTCCAGCAGCAAATAGAAAAACGATACCCTTCCCTCTGCGACCTCCGTTTTGAGCCAGTTGGGTTATCTTATTGACGACAGTAGAATTGAAATTTGATTTAGGTGAATTCCCCCAGGAGTTTGACATCACATCAGCTTTGTCAGCGATGAAATTCAGGACGGTCATCATCCTGCTGTCCGTGATGTACAAACCAAAATCATCTGATTGCCATTTAATTGGGAGCAGCCGTACTCCAGGTGCCGCACCAACAGTAAGGATACCATCCACTTCCGCTGCGACGACACCGCAACAATTGGTTCCATGATCTGCATTGGCCTGATACATCAATTGTGGATTGGCTCCAATAGCGCTTCGTGTGACCAGGGTGTTATTCTGCATATATCCCCACTCCGCAAACTTATTGGCTGAGTCAAAATCAGTGTGATCAACTTTACACCCATCATCTGTCACCGCAACGACCACATCCTGGTTTCCAAAATGATTTAATAGGTTCCATGCATCTTCACAATTGGCTGAAGCACGAAAATCGACAGAAGGATTCGTCAGCCGTTTATGCAAATGCCATTGTTGGTTGTATTTTGAATCAGTCGGCAAATTGACATTACTACGTTTCATGCGCATATTGAGATCATGCTCACATGATTCTATGATATCACCATCAGTTTCATTAATAAGTACTACCAATTTGACAGGATTCATATTTGTTTGATCCGTGAGTTGAAATAAAAACTCAGTATCGGAATATGCATTGAGAATGAGCAGGGCATATTTTGTGATAAATTGATTCAGCACATCCGGGTTTAAAGGACTTTTGAATTTGACCATAATACGGTCTGTGATCAGGAATTCCTGATCTGAATCTTCTTCAGCATAAGCATGATGGGTTACATTTTCTTTGCGCATTTCCTCCATTATTGGATCAAGT
>DASXWI010000357.1:0-2629 GCA_036503755.1 Saprospiraceae bacterium
TTCCTTTCCTTGAAGGACATCACCCGCTTTTGTTTGTAACCTTGATGACCTTCGTCCTTCTATTTAGTTCCTACACCATGATCAGGGCTGTTCAGGAAGGACATCGTGAAAACCGTAGAGGAGTGGCGATATGGATGGGACTTACGATCCTCGGTGGTTTAGGCTTCTTAGGTTGCCAGGCATGGGAGTGGACAACACTTATTGGTAAAGAGCACATGAGCGTTACAACTAATCCTTTCGGTACACATACTGAATCAGGAATATACCTTGGTGCTGATGGCAAAGAGTCTGGTGAAACTTTTAGTGCTGGTTCAACATACCTGATGCACAAAGCAGACTTCACCGCTGATCATCAGGAAGCTGCCGCACACGGTGAAGAAGCCACACATGGAGACGCTGCGACACATGGAGAAAGTGCAACGCACGGAGCAGAAGGTGCACATTCAGGAGAAGCAGGCCATGGAGGTCATGCTTATCCAGCTCCGGGTGATTATCCGGATGCTTTTGTTGATGAGAGAGGATACATCCATAGGAAGTACCTGGTGTCAGATGGTGAAAACGCGGGCCTTACCAAATATGAGAGTTTCGGACCTAAAGCATTTGGAGCTTTATTCTTTTTCATTACTGGCTTCCACGGGTTCCACGTTTTTTCAGGGGTTTGCTTCCTGCTAATCATTATGATCAATGTACTGAGTGGAATTTATGTAGCACGCCGAAACGGAAATGAAATGGTAGAGAAGATTGGATTGTATTGGCACTTTGTGGACCTAGTTTGGGTCTTTGTATTCCTTGTATTTTATCTGCTCTAAGGCACAGGGACATTTGAATGAATCATTTAAGCGAAAGAATTAAACCGAAAATATAATGGCTCACGAGTATACAGCTGCAAAGAAAATAGCGCTCAAAACCATCGTTATCCTCGCCATCGTAACCGTTGTCGAAGTATTGATAGCACTTACAGGCAAAGGGTATATTATTGAAGGCTACCACGCCCCTAAATTGCTGATGAATACCCTGATGATCGCGATGAGTGTTTACAAGGCCTACCTGATTGTGTTTGAGTTTATGCACATGAAGTATGAGGCCAGAGGTCTCATGCTGAGTGTACTGTTGCCTGTGACACTTTTGATCTGGGCAGTGATCGCCTTCCTTTATGAAGGAAATGCATGGAAAGGTAATCGCCAAACTGTGGATGAGCGATCAAAGACGGAGATATCGAAGTAGACCAGCAGGTCTATTTGTTCCCCGGGTATTCACAGATCGCGACCATGAATGAAGTGATTAGTTTTCATGGCAAGCTGTTTTTTTTCAATAATTTAATGCTGACGGGATGTCCAGGAAGTTTGTCATAACAGTTGTTTTAATTCTTTTCCTGCTTCCTTTCGTTTCCTGGTATTATCTCCAGTCAGGACTTGATTGGCGCAAAAAAGCGCAGGAAGTAATGAGTGGAACAACCCCATTTCCCTCAGGCAAGTATACACTTTCAGATGGTCATGTTTTTGATACGGACAGCCTGGCTCGATATGTATCCATTGTCAGCTTTGTTCCCTGCACCTCACAGGATGAAGATGAAAGAGAAGTGCTGGATGTGATCTACAAACAATTTAAAGACACCAATAAAGCGAGGATTATCCAGGTGGATACTTGCGGATCAGATACTTCCCAAACTACCTCTTCCGGACTGAAAAACTGGTATGTCATCCCGTGCACAGATTCTACTGATTTGTGCAAATTACTCAAAACCGATTGGCCGCAGGATAAGCCATTTGCACTTGTAGACCGAAAAGGAATCATCAGGAGTTATTACAGTATAAACACCAAGGACGAGAAACGCATACTGGTAGAACATATGTCTCTATTGCTCCCACGCGACAGGCAAGAGAAAGTTGAGCTTAAAAGAGGTGAAAAGAAATGAGCCAACTAACACAGCCTGGCCGGATGAAGCAATTTGACAGGGTAGCCTGGGTCATAACCATTGTGATTTGGTTGCTGGTTGGATTGATGAGACGAGTTAAAATTCCGGTAGAGACGGATTTGAGTTTTCTTGCCGGGCTAAATGCGCTTTTTAATACGGGAGTCACGATTGCTTTGCTTTTTGCACTCTACTTTATTAAAAACAAACAGATTGAGGCACACCGTAAAAGTATTTATGTAGCCATGGGGCTTTCTGCTGGATTTCTTTTATCCTATGTCGGATACCATTTTACAAATGAGGAAATACCTTACTGCAGAGAAGGGTTGATGAAGACAGTTTACTATTTCGTTTTGTTCAGCCATATCATACTGGCAGGCTTAAGCCTTCCTTTTATCCTGTTGACCTTTATCCGGGGATATTTCCTTGAGGTGGAGAAGCATGTCAGGTTGTCAAAATGGGTGTTTTACGTTTGGCTTTATGTCGCAGCCACGGGACCTTTGGTTTATTTATTTCTTCTTCCTTGTCGATAGTATAGCTTTTTGGCTTAATTTTGTATTCATGAATAAGGTGAAACGATATCTGTTTATCCTTACCCTCGTCATCACCGGGATAGTATCTGGTATGGATGCCAATGCTCAATGCCCGATGTGTAAAATGTCCGCAGAATCAAACCTGAAAAATGGCGGTACTGCCGGACGAGGTCTTAACACAGGG
>DASXWI010000358.1:0-11096 GCA_036503755.1 Saprospiraceae bacterium
TGTTCTCTGTATGCATGGGATTGCACTTTTTTCCTTCAACCCGATTTCAGCGACGCGGTCTTTTTTATTTTTTCATCGTCTTTTATGTAGGCATTCGGAGCACAACCAGTGTGCCATGTTCTTTTCCCGGATGGATTTCAAGTTTTCCATTAATCCGGCGAGTTCGTTTTTCCATATTTCCTAGCCCTTGACCTTTTGAAACTATCGCGAGCGAAAATCCTCTGCCATTGTCCATAATGGTCATCACCATCATATTTTTCTTTCCTTCCAATTTGATATCAACGGTTGTCGCCTGTGCATGTTTAATGATGTTGTTAATCGCTTCTTTGAAAATGAGATAGATATTCTGTCTCGCCTCCACACTGAGTACCTGGAGCGGATCGATATCAATGGTTTCAAATCGATGGACAATATCAAAGGGGACAAGTGCTTCAAGTGTATATGCTTTCATGCGGTCCACCAGATCCTGAACATGATCCTTGCTGGAATCCAGGGACCAGATGACATCACGCATTTTCATGGCTGCCGTCCTGCTGCTTTCAGCAATTCGTTGCATAAATGGTTTCAAGGGGTCGGGTGAACGCGTTTCCAGGAGATCCATTTGCATCGCGATACCACTTAACACACCTCCTACTTCATCATGCAGATCACTGGAGATACGATTGCGCATTTGTTCCATTTTAAGCTGTTGCAGGAATCGATACCTGAGGATGCCGAAGGCAAATGAAAAAATAGTGACAAGCAAGAGAATCCTGAATAAGGCGGTTTGATAAAAATGTTTGCTAACGATCAGATTTAAGTCAAGTGTGTTTTGGCTTTGATGGCCTGAGGGTGTTTCCGCCTTAATGTGCAAAGTATATTTTCCCGAGGGTAAATTGTTGTATTGGACAAAGGGCAGAGTACTCAGAGGTCGCCAGGTTTCTTCAAGTCCTTCCAGATAATAGCTGTAACGATTGTTGCCAGGGTTAATAAAATTGAGCAAAGCAAATTCTACCTGAAAATATTTATTACCAGCAGGAATCTGAATGGTTTCTTCAAGTTGTAATTCGGCTACATTTTTTTTCTGCAGCAAACCCTTCTGGTCGAATGTAGAAAAGCCAGTCAGTACAAGTTCATATTCGGGAACTTCCTTGGTAACTGATTTTGGATTGAAGTGCAATACACCATTCTGACCACTGAAATACAACTGACCATCCGAGCCTTTTAATTTTCCAAGGCGATTGAACTCATTGTGAGGCAATCCGTCTTCTACATAAAAATTCTGAAATTCCCCGGTAAGGATATTCATCTTGCTCAAACCATCAAAAGTGGCAATCCAAAGATTATGGTCCTCATCCATGGCAAGGCTGGCGACAACATCATGGGCCAGGCCTTGCTCCGTAGTATACCTTGTGATCTTTTGATGTTCAAGTTTGTGAAGTCCATTATCTGTGGCAATCCAATACACGTCCCCATCTTTTACAATATCAAATACTTCATTTGAATATAGGAAGGGCTCTGTATCTGTTGTATATTTTCGAACAGGTTGGTATGTGTTTTTATCAAAAACAAAAAGTCCTTTCGAACTGCAAAGCCATAGTTCCTGATCGATATGGACCCAATCATATCCGCTGATATTGTAAAACTGCTTCAATGATTCCGGGGCTTTGATATACGTTTCTGTCTTTCGCTCAAACATTGAAATTCCACTACGAGTACCAATCCAAATCATTCCCCTGTCATCAAACATCATCCCAAGCGACCGGTTGCTGATTTCTCCATGGTTCAAAAAGTTGACGCTTTGCTTTGTCTTAAGGTCATACCTGAAAATACCCCCTTCTTCTTTCGTAAACCACATATGATGACCATCGGGATCCGCAATGATCTTCCAGATATTGGTGATTTCGATCTCTTTGCTTGGAGTTTTAATACCTTCTGGCCGCACTTCATTATTTTTCGGATTCCACATATATATTCCGTCCCGGCCTCCAACCACAATTTCTCCTGTCTTCAATTCTGTAAGTCCTCTGCAGGCCAGACCGATGCTTCGTTCTTTGCCTTTTTGATACATGAATTTTTGAAACGCTGTAATATGCGGGTGAACCAAGAGGATTCCGTTGTGATTGATATATTGAGAGCCTACCCATAGATTCTGCTGGCGGTCCCGCATAATGCTCCGGATATTACTGACCTCATCGGGAAGTGACATGACAGGCGTAATGCGTTTAGACTGAATATCAAATTCACTCAGCAATTTTGTATCGATCCCATATATCCAAAACTTATTTTGATCGGGTTGTGGGATAAGCGTTTGCCTGTTAAACAATTCTCCAGCCTTGACAGGTTTGCCGGAATCAAGGATATACATACCATTGTATTCAGGCTGGGCATTATCAAATGCCCATAGGTGACCCGATGCATCACAATAGAGATCAGGAAGGTAGAGAAGTCTTCGGCCTGAATAAGAAATGGTATCAAAAGGGGTTATCGTTTTTTGTGAAGGATCTGCTTTCCAGAGCCAACCTGATTTGTCAAAGAATACGATCTGACCATTACCGACCAGGGTCGCATTATCCATTCGCATTCCTGCATGAAGAAAGTTGGGAATGGAATCAGGTTGACCATTCTCGTTAAACTTAAAGAAATATGAATTCAGATCCGGATCTTCAAAATGAAAATAGCAAACTTCCTTTCGGGCAAGGGTTTGTTTGAAAAGCAACCCAGGTGGAGATTTGTAAATCACTTTTTCTGTCTGCAGATCCAGGATATTAACCTCCCGCTCGCTTTCAATAATCATAAAACGATCCTGGTGAATAAACATTTGACCAATATGATTGAAACTGATTTGATCAACTATGCCTGGAGTATTCTTAAAGATCTTGTAGCGAAGACCATCATACCGGAACAAGCCGTTGAAGGTAGCGATCCAAACAAAACCCCTGCTATCCTGGGCGATGGTTTGGATTCGTTTATCCGGCAGGTCCTTTGCGATAAAGAGAAATGCGTATGGCTGTGGCTCCTCTTGAGCATGCACGTCTTGAGTCAGCACAACATGAATAAGCGTTAAATAGAATAAGATTCGCATCGAGGTACCCGTAAGATAATTACCAATTTGTGAATTGGAAAATTGAATTAGGCGACCGGGCGTCAAACGAGTCAATTCAAATCTCACCTTTAAATGACTTGGAGATCAATTCAGATTTGCTGTGGATATGAAGTTTCCTATAAATGGTCCGGATATGATCGGAAACGGTATTTGGGGTAATCAGGAATTTATCTGCGATCATTTTATAACTATCCCCATCGACAAGTGCTTGTACGATTTGTTTTTGTCTTGGTGTGAGGGCATCTTCTTCCTTTTTTTTGGGGGAGAAATATTCTATCACTTTACGGGCAATAAAGGGAGACATGTACGACCCTCCGCGATGGACGGTTCTTACTGCTTCCAGTACATTTTGAATGGATGTACGTTTGGAGACATAGGATGAAGCTCCTGCATACAAGGCTTTAAAGACAATCTCTTCATCTTCATGGGTCGTGAGAATGATGATGTCCACATTCGGAATAAGTTCTTTCAAGGGCCTGATGCCATCAAGACCAGATATACCTGGCAATTGTATATCTAATAGTATGATATCGATATCCTGGATAGATTCATTGTTGAGAAAATCCTCTACGCTGGGAGCCGTGCTGTGCAAACAGATGTCATGTTGTTCACCAAAGAGCATGATGAGGCTGTCCATCACAATACGCTCATCTTCGATAATGCCGAGGTTGATTTTTTTCACCACACAAAAGTAACCTGATCATTTCATTTCACGTACCCTTAGTTTATGCGGGGGAGGTCTCCCGCATAAATTGGGGGTAGCGATCCTGTTTCCTATTCCTGAACTTGTGGCTGTTTTTATTTTCTAAAATCATTCCATTTGTCTTACATCCAATGGCGTTTCCATGGACGAGTATCCTTATGCCTTTTACAACCTCAAATCAATAAATTATGAAAACGTTAAGTATTACTTTGTTTTTTACATTGTTCTCCTGGTTTTTTCCGGAAGAAACATTGCCACCTGCAGTTGTAGGTCATAGTTACTCCTGGACCAGTGAGGGCAGTGATTATTACATCAATTTTACTTACAGCGAACTTGATACAGATCGCTGTGATTGTTCGGAAACTAGAAGCGCAGTATTCTGCCTTAATTCTTTTCAATCCAGTGAAGTAGAGTTTGAAGTCAATGACCTTGATGTATCCGGAAGTTTTACCATTTATCCTGGTCCGGGATACGGTCAAACAATTTACCTCACAACGCATTATCATGGAACAGAGAAAAGAGACGGATGTCTGAATTGCGGAGTCTCTCCCTGCGATCCCAAAGCCTGTGATAAACATACAAATGCCAATAATTCTATATTCCTGGGGACGGCGGGAATAAAAAATCCATCTAACCTGGTAGCTACAGATGCATTGTATGACACATGGATCGAATTAACCTGGGATGAAGAGACAAGCATTCCTGATGCAAATCATAAATACAGGATTTACAGGGATAATGTATTGATCGATTCTGTGGCTGGTGGAGTCACTGAGTATACAGATGATGGGCTGACTCCAGGTGAGACGCATACGTACACAGTAAAAACACTTACAAGAGATTGGGGTGTGCAGGAATCTTCAGGCAAAAGTGATGAAGGTTCAACCTTTGATATTGGCCTCGAAGCTAGTGATGGAGACTTTTATGGACGGACAAAATTGAGTTGGAATGATATCGCGGTAGCCGCTGATGAAATACGCGTAGAACGTAGTATTCCTGACAGCACCGGACTTGAAGAGTTAGCCATCGTGGCGGGAAGCGCACGTGCATATAATGATCAAACCGGTATTCCTGGTTGGACATATACATACTATGTCACGCCAGTAACAGATGGAAACTCGTTTCTGACGGGATCAGCAACAGGATATAGTCGTCCTAATGGAAAAATTAAAGGGCATGTCAAGTCAAAACTGAATGCGGGCGTTTCGGGAGTAGAAGTGAATGTTACCATTCTGAATTCAATTCCGGCAGGTGGGTACGGTCTGCCACAAAATTGTACGAATACTTATTGTGCAGTGACTGATGCGGAAGGGTATTATGAAATCAAGGATATCTATTACTATACTGAAGCCGAATTCAGAGTGGTGCCATATAAGTCCGGGACTATACCTCATGAGTTTTCACCTGACACTATTTTCCGGACCCTGGATGAAAATGGAAAAGAAGCGGATGGTGTTGATTTTACAGACCTGACTGTTTTTACAGTTGGTGGGAAAGTTACCTATCCTGTTTCTTCCACCAACGCGATTTGCGGTGTAAAGGATGTCAAGATCCTGGTCAATGACCTTGATTATGGAATTTTGACCGACAACGAAGGTAACTGGACATTTGCGATTCAGGATGAAGGGACTTATTCCTTTACACCGGAATTTTTGCATCATCATTTTGAAAACGGCGCAGGAGATGCAACCACCACTCTACTTATTCTTGCAGACAATACGGATATCGATTTCGAGGATATTGAAACGGATGATCTGCAGATTGTTGTACAGGCTGGTTGTGAAGCCTCGCTTGGGGATTCTGTAGAAGTACTGGTTACTTCACCAGGAAATTGTTTTAATGAAACTTATTATACGGACGTCAATGGCTTGCTGACTCTTGAAGATCTTCCGGCCCGCGAGTATTCCGTAGAGGTGACCGATATTTTTGATATTGGAAATCCAAATATTTCAAACATCCTTGACCAGATAGGAAACAGGCCTGTGGTGATTGACCTGACCGTCAGGGATACTGCAGAAACGATCACACAGACAGAAACAGTTGTTATTACACCGGAGTCGACTACAACGCTACCAAACGGTTCGGTCGTCACTACTCCAGCGGATACATCGGTGATTATTGACATTGATACAACGTATGGAGACATTGAACCGAAAGTTCAGTTTGTTTACAGATCTCCATTAGTAATCACCACTGATTTTGAAGAAGCTGGCGCTGAAGTCCTGGCGACATGTACGAACTCGGAAGGTGACCCTATTGTCATTATGGAACAGGGGACAAGCTATTACATCGAGTTTGAAGTCAAAGAACTTTTGGGGACTGATTGTTATATCGATACCGGGTTTCTAAAAATTTATGATTTCATCAGTGACCGTGGAGGGCAAGCGATTAAAATCCCCATACAAGGAGGTATTGCCGCTTATCAGATTGATGCCGGAGAACCCATTGTCGCTTCCAATCCAACATTTCATGATCACGAGAAGTTGCTCTACATCATTCCTGAAGTGGATTTGATCGAGCCGGAACCTATTGAGTATTGGGTATTCGTCACAGGAGCAAAAAACAACACGCCGAGTTTTATCACCAGGACACCTGAAATTCCAATGGTGATTCTTCATGATCCTCCGGGAGATGGAAGTTCAAGTTTTATTAGTGAGGGGACTTCTTTTACAAGCTTTACCACTAATGAAATGCTGGTGGGTGGAGATGCCGGAGTCTATCTGAATGTGCTTATCGGGGCGAAAGTTATTACACCTTTCTCCACCAATGGATTGAGCACGCGTATCAAATTTGAGGCAACGGCTGGGCAAGATCAGTTTGATCGTAATGGTATTTTCACGACAGTAACTTTCAATGAACGCTTCTCTACTTCGGATATAGAGAACCTGACAGGTCATGATGGAGATGTTTATATCGGCGCAGCATTTAACCAGGAATTTTCACTTTCACAACAATTGACTTTTGATCTTGATTCCTGTAAAGGGGATGTAGATATTGTTCCGGCACTGGCTGTAGAAGATTTTGCCACCACATTTGTCTATACAGAAAAGCACATTGAGAGCACCTTGTTGCCGACCCTTTCGCTGATTAAAAACAATATACTGGATGGACAGCCCTTTTCATCGTTATCACCAGAAGATCAGGCTGAAGTCAATAACCTGATTGCGGATAGTCTTTCATGGGTCAATATTCTGAATAAGAACAGGCTTGCCAGGGACTCTTCTGCCACCTTTGTGGAAAATATTTCGTTCAGTGCAGGTGCACCCATCAGCAGGGAATCATCCAGTGATTCGGTCACCATGGTCTCTTATGAATACAATCGTTTTGTCAATTCCACTTTCGCAGCAGGCATTAAAGCTGACAATGCGAATGGGATCTGGTTTGACAGCGAAGTAGGGATTATGGGTAATTTCAGATTCTCATCATCCATCAACACAGGAAATGATACCACGACTACTCGGACCGTGGGGTATGAATTAAATGACAATGACATCGGGGACTTTTTCAGTGTCGATGTATTGCAGGATAATGATTATAACGTGCCGGCATTCAGATTGAAACTGGGTACAACAAGTTGTCCGCAGGAACCTGGGTCACAGGCGCGTGACCGGGCAACCATTCAGATCCTCCCTCCTGAATTGACAAATATTCCTGAGGGGGAAGCTGCCAACTTTGTGACTCAAATCACAAACGTCAGCGAAAGTTTTGAAACACGTGAATATGGAGTTAGGGTTGTGCCTACATCCAATCCTGATGGGTTGATTGCCACACTGGCTGGTCAGTGGATTGGAAGCGGTGAAGGAACATTTTTCCTCACACCTAACCAAACGAAGAACCTGGTATTATCTTTTGATCAGGGTCCGTTGGCCTCTCTCTATGAAAATATAGAGGTCATGGTTTATCCGACTTGCGAATATCCGCTGTGGCAGGATAATGGAAGCTTGACCAATTCAGATACAGCCTTGATCACCAAGATTGAATGGCAGACTTCCTGCACAGATATTGCCTTGAACAAACCTGATGATGGATGGTTGGTCAACCAGCAAAGCAACGACATCATCCACGCCACTTTTACAGGATACGATATCAATAATGAACTCTTCCAATCGATGACGATTCAAATGAAGATGGAAGGGCAGGGGTATGTGGACCAAATGACTATTGACCGGGATGATATTATCGGACCTTTCTATGATGTCTATCTGGATGTCTCACAATTTCCGGATGGCGAATACAGACTGCGGGCAAGAGCGAATTGCGGTATTGATGGAGGTATTACGTACTCATCGGAAAAAACAGGGATCATTGACAGAAGCTCGATTGCACCTTTTGGTATTCCAACTCCATCGGATGGTTTCTTGAGAGAGGGTCAGGAAGTAAGTGTGAGTTTTGATAAAGTGATCAACTGTGACCTGGGAAGTTATACTAACGAAATAACCCTGGTGCGGGAAGATAACGGTCAACCTATTCCATTTACCACATCGTGTTTAAATAATAAACTTATCATCAATACTAATCCTCCTTTATTGGATCAGGTTGATCTTGAAGGTGTATTGGTAACAGCTCGCGTTCATTTGCTTGAAGATGAAAGTGGCAATGTGCAGGAGTATCCTACTGAATGGTCCTTCCTGGTCAATGTGAGTCCTGTATTCTGGGATCCTGAGAATCTCGTAGTCGTAGGAAATGAAGGACAACCAAATGTCATCACCGCAGTATTGAAAAATACATCACTATTAAGCAAGGTGTTCTCTCTTGATAAAACCGAAAACCCATTGATCATAGATTACCCCGATTGGCTGACTCCTGTTCAGACGAGAGGTACCATATTATCCGAAGATCAATATGCTGTCCAGTTTGAAGTGAGTGATTTGCTTACACCTGGCATTTACGAGGGTGTCGTTACAGCTATGGTGGATGATCTTCCGGTTTCTATGAATCTTACATTTGAATTACTTGCAAAACCGATCAACTGGTCATTTGATCCAAGCCAATATCAATACACCATGAATGTGGTGGCGCAGTTCAGTCTTGACGATTCCAATACCAACCTTTCAACGGATACGAGGGACCTGATTGGAGCTTTTGTGGGTGGACAGCTTAGAGGTTTTACCAATATTGAATACTTGCCGGAATTGAATTTGTATCGTGCATTCCTGACGATCTATAGCAATAACCAGGGTGGCGGAGGTGCAGAAACTGTAGACTTCAGGTATTGGCATGCACTCAACGGTGTTGAATATGGTGCTTTGGAAAAACTCACCTTTACATTGGATGTGACAACAGGTACAGTATCTAGTCCTTACATTTTACATCCACAGGGTTTTCATCAGGTGATTCCACTCAGCAAGGGCTGGAATTGGATTTCACTCAATGTGGAAAGCAATGATATGTCGAAGGAACACATCTTCCAAAACCTGCTTAATTCTCCAGCAGGTAACTCGATCACGATTAAATCTAAATCACAAACAACCCAATACAGCCCAGGATCAGGATGGAGTGGTGCATTACAAGCACTTCAGTTAGGTGCAGGATATCTTATCCATTTAACTAATGGTCCGGATACGTTGAGGGTTGAAGGACTACCTTCTGCATCGACTATAGTAGTGCCCGCTGTAGCTAACTGGAATTGGATTGGATTCCCGAGACTTAACCCGGAAACTGTGGATGATGTATTAAGTACGCTTACTCCTGCTCAAGGAAATATTCTGAAGAGCCAGGATAAGTTTGCCACATTCGATACGGGGCTGAATGCATGGTTAGGCAATCTGAAATTCTTTACACCGGGTGAAGGGTATAAGTTGTTCTTGTCCAATGCAGGGAACATCGTATTTGATCCATCCAGAAGTGATGGTTATGAAGTGGATCCTTCACTTTTCGAATACAATATGAACGTTACGGGGTTTGCTGATCTTGATCTGATGGGTGAAAGGAATGAAGAGGACCTGATCGTGGGTGCATTCATTGATGGACAATGCAGAGGAGTAGGTGTGCTGGAATATGTTGATGGTGTTGACGGTTACCGTGTGATTATGTTGGTCAATGGTAATGTGACAGATCTTGGTAAAGAGGTAGTGTTTAGATTTAAAAATGAGGACACTGGGGCCGAATATATTGCCAATGGACAGCCGCTCAGTTTTATTGCCGATGGTATTATGGGTTGGGTGGATGATCCATATCTGTTCTTCACCTTTACAACGGCAGTTGTAGAACAAACCGCAGACGGATACCAACTGGAACAGAATTTACCGAATCCAGCTAGTAAGAGTACTGTGATCGGGTTTACCATTCCGCAAACCGATCATGTACAGTTAAATCTTTATGATCTCACCGGAAATGTAGTCAACCGGATCGTCAATGAAGTAATGACAGCTGGGCACCATAATATTCAGATAGATCTGCAGCGGATGCCGGAAGGTATTTACTATTACGAACTGAAGAGTGGAGATTTTAGTGGGGTCAAAAAATTGATCAAGCAATAGAACATTGCATAGCATTTTTTATAGGGGAGGTCTCAGCAATGGGGCCTCCTTTTTTTAAATGGTAAATGGTAAATGTTAAATGGTTAAGTGTTTAAATGGTTAAATGTTTAAAAGGGTAAGATAAAATGCAAACGAACTAGAATCCTTGGCCTCAGCCTTAGCCTTAGCCTTCGTCCTTACCTTCCTTTTTCCGATCTGGAGAATCCACTAATACTGATTTTGTAAGATAACCCTCTGCAGCCCTTTGCTTGCCAACGATTTCATAAATGGCAGGATCATCCGGGGTTGTGGCGCCAAGTCCATCCACATAGCGGTTGAACATGCAGAATGTGGCGGCTATTAAAACAGTGTCGTGGATATCCTGGTCATTGGCTCCTTGATCTCTGGCTGCATTAATATCCTGTGGGGTAACATGCAATCCACCTTTCCTGACTTTATCGGCAATATTCAATAGCATTTTTAATTTAGTAGAAATAGGTGCAGATTTATAATCCTGCCACACGGCCTCAACCAGTTGCATGCTCCCGCCTTCATGATGTGCAGCAATAGCCCCATGTGAAGTCATGCAAAACTTGCATTCATTGCGTGATGAAACAAAGGAAGCGATAAGCTCACGATCATGTTTGGAAAGTGAAGCATCATCTGCCAATAATACCTGTGCTAGTTGATTGAGTGCCACCGCTGCATCAGGACGAAATTCAATGAGGCCCCGTATTCCCGGGATATTGTTTTTTGTATCGATATAAGGCATGATTCTTTTAGAATTTAGTATTGTAAAGGTTTGTATCCATCCTCCGGCATCAGGTATCCTCTTTTGGTAAGACGGTTT
>DASXWI010000359.1:0-4163 GCA_036503755.1 Saprospiraceae bacterium
ATTATGGTCTGCATTTATGTCAAATCCGGAGATTGCACCTGCACTTGAAAGCATTGGTTTTGTTGAAGATCCTGTGTCTACAAATGAATTTTCTCCTAATGCATTATATATTAAAGTTTATCCAACCATGACCAAAGGCGATCTATACATCAGTTGGCCTGAAGACATCCCAGGTCGGTCCATTCAATTCAGTATTAGTGATATTTCGGGAAGAAAAATAGTTTTTCACGAAATGCAAGTTGTAGATGGACTTGCAAGGATACAATTTGATCAAAATGGAGGAATTCAAGGGTGGTATTGGGTATCGATAATCATTGAAAATCGTGTAGTTCAATCTATACCGATTTGGGCGGACTAGTTTTATTACCTTTTTTGTCAGGTGTATTACATCAATATTTTTTTTTCAAAGGTTTTCTTTATGGGTAATGAAACAAGCTAATCTATAGCTTCCTCACAATGTGATCATTACATTCAAAATGCTTTCTTTTGGAAAAACCTTCGATAGAAATAAATTTTATCAGGGTTTAACATTAGATTTTCATGCCCTTGATTTTCTATATTTAGAGTTGAAAATTTTCACATTCAAAAAATACTTTTCTGATATGAAACATGTACTTCTACTTTTCTTATTTTTTATTTCCTTATCAGGCCTGCAAGCGCAGATTCCCTACGAAGATTTCGAAGGGGGCACAGCAGATATTTCATGGGAGGGTCTGAATGGAATTTACAACGGCGTGGTGGCTAATCCTTCACCAGACGCATTGAATGAAAGTGAATTTGTGGGTTCTTATACCAATGTAGGCACTTTTGATTTTTGTTTTGCTCTGGGCACGCTCACAGGCCCTGCAGACCTGACCAAATTTAATCTCCTCAAAATGAAAGTATGGTCTCCTATTGCAGGGATTCAAGTGCTTTTAAAATTTGAAGGTGGTGGCAACCAGGTTGAACAGTTCCGTGACATTACGGTAGCGAACGAATGGGTGGAATATAGTTTTGATTTGAGTGCAGGCGCTCCTTTCAACACGATGGACAAAATCCTTGTTTCTTTCAACCCATTTGTATTGGGTAGTACAGAAACGTTTTACTTTGATGACATCATTGCGTATGAAGCAAGACAGGAATATGAAACTTTTGAAGGTTTCCTTGCTCTTCCCTGGAATGGTGCTGATGGTGAATTCACTGGTCCAATAGAAAACCCAGATTCCAATTCTGTAAATGGTTCTGATTGGGTAGGTCGATATGTTAAATCAGGCTTACATGAATACAGCTTACTGATTGCTGACAAAGGCACACCTTTCGACATGAGTATCCTCAACCAGTTTCACCTTAACGTACATGCCGGTGCTGCAACTCAGGTCCTCATGAAGTTTGAAGGTGATGGTGGTCCTCCAATTGAACGTACAAAGAATATCGGTCTCGCCGACGAATGGCAGGACTATACATTTGATTTCTCTGAAGCAGCAGACTGGACGCACCTCACAAGAGTGATTTTGTTTTTTGATCCGGGTGTCCAGACCAGTGTTGATACTTATTATTTTGACAATTTTCTTGCAGTTGCACAGGGAGCTTGCAAAGGGGTGTCACTTAATCCTGACATGATTGATGATTTCGAATGCAACCGCAATGCGACGTATGTCAATGGATGGGACAGTCTAAGCGTAGTCAACAACCCTGCACCCAATTCAAACAACAATACTGCTAAAGTCGGACGCTATGGTGATCCTTCTACTGAACAGTGGGCAACGCTGTTGATCGACTATCAAAATCCAATGGACCTGACGACCAGAAATCAACTGAATGTCAAAATCCATTCACCAAGGGTTGTTCCGATCTTGTTCAAACTCGAAGGAGGAGCATCGCCTGCCAAGGAAATTTGGGTTGATGCGAAATCCGCAGGTGCATGGGAAAATTATACAATTGATTTCAGTAGTGAAGCTTTGGCGAGCCACAAGAAGATTGCTATTTTCTTTAATGGTGGTCAAACTCCAGAACCAGGTGATGTCTATTACATCGACGAAATCATTTGGAGTGAGCAATCCATTTTTGTAGTGGAAGATTTTGAAGGCGGCGCTTTCCTTCCGTGGGCTCCATTGGATGACCAATCTATATTGCATGGTACATTCGCGGTGATCGATAATCCAGATCCTTCAGGAGTCAATACTTCTGCTACTGTTGGTGAGTATGCCAAGGGATCGTCAGCATTCAGTACACTGGCTGCTGTTGCTCCTGGCGTTATTGATATTTCCGTTCGCCCTCAGTATAACCTGGATGTGTGGGCAGCAGATACCGGTAGGTTAATTATGCAACTAGAAAGTGCATCAGAAGGCATAAAGGCCGTAGAAAGAGAAATTTCTACAGGGGGTGCATGGCAAACACTCTCTTTTGATTTTTCAGAGTTTCAAACGATCACAGATTGGGCTTCAATACGCCTGATCTTCAATCCAGGCTTAGAGCAAGAAGGGTTACTGATGTATTTTGACAATCTGACTCAAAGTGAAAGTACGGTTGATCCATGCGAAGGCGTAGTTGCCATTGGTAATATCATCGATGACTTCGAATGTCAACGTAATGTTGATTATGGCGCAGGCGCCGAATTGATCTCAGTGGTTGGAAATCCTAACGTGACTACTGCCAACCAATCTACCTTTGTTGGTTTGTACAAAGATCAACCCGCTCAACCATGGGCTGCACTTTGTTGGCAATTCACAGAGCCGATTGATCTGGCTACGTTCAATCAATTATCAATTCAAATAATCTCTCCCGCAGCCGGAATACCCATCTTGATGAAATTAGAAGATGGTTCTGGTGCTGCAACAGAGGTATGGACAGCTACTACAGTAGCCGGCGATTGGGAAACATTAACGGCCGATTTTTCTACAACACTTGGTGTAGATTACAAACGTGTTTGTATTTTCTTCAACGGTGGAGTTGAAACCACCACAGAGGATAATTATTATATCGACAATGTGCAGTTTGCACATGCTCCGTATGATGGTTGTTTAATCAATTTTGAAGAACCAGCATTTACATCTACTGTGTGGAATTATTTCCCTGCAGATGATTCAGGTGAATTCGAATTGGTAGCAAATCCTGATCCAACGGGTATCAACACAAGTCCTAATGTTGGAAAAGCTGTTGAAAAATCAACCAGTGGTCAACCATGGCAAGGGATGTATACAGATCTCGCAGCTCCAATTGAATTTGGAAGCGACAAGATCGTGAAGATGAAAATCTGGTCTCCACAAGTGGCTACGGTCACGATGAAAATTGAAAACAGTAAAGCTGTTCCTCCTGCTCCTGCTTCAGGTGACCTCACTGTTGCCAATACAAAAGCGAATGAATGGGAAGAACTGACTTTTGATTTTGCGCAGACACCGATAACGGATGATGGACAATATGTTCGTGTCACTTTGATCTGGGACATTAACAATATTCCTGCTGAAGATGTCATCTATTATTTTGATGACATCCAGTTGTCTACAGGTGGATGCGGAACGACCAGCATCTTTGGCGGTCCTGAAAGACCACGTGATCTGACGGTTTCTCCAAATCCGGTCATCGATGAATTACGTATCGATGAATTGGGTGATGTATCAAGACTTGTGATCAGCAATATGTATGGACAGCGCATTGCTTCTGTCTGGACAGGTGCTGCAGTTAGTACTTCACTTGAAGTTAGCAACCTGGCCCAGGGTACATATATCCTGACAGGTTATGGTGCCAAAGGTGAACTCTTAGCCTTGTCACGCTTTGTCAAACTTTAAATTACCTATAGATTCAAATCGGGGAGTGCATTGCCTCCCCGATTTGTTTTTAGGCAAGTTTGTCCGGGCAGTTTTATTACTGAGTTTCTTATTTGTTGGTTGCAAAACATCGGTTAACCAACGAGAGAAAATTGTTGCTGTCCCATACAGCGTGGAAGAATTGGAACGACGCACGTTCAATTATTTCTGGGACCTTGCTGATAGCATCAACTACCAGATACCTGACCGGTATCCTACACTGACTTTTTCTTCAATAGCCGCGACAGGTTTTGGGCTAAGCGCCTACATCGTCGGAGTTGAGAAAAAGTATGTCACACGCGAAGCTGCTGCTGAACGTACGTTAAAATTATTACAAGTACTCTGGAATCTGCCGCAGGGACCTGAAGAAACTAACGTTTC
>DASXWI010000360.1:0-8691 GCA_036503755.1 Saprospiraceae bacterium
CCATTGTGCATCCCTGGTTTCCAGCGAGGCATAAGGTTGACTACCTTAAGGGCTTCCCTGCCACAACCACCACCAGGCTCTTTTATAACTTTTGCTTCCAATATTTCTCCTTCCTTGGACACTACAAACTGCACGACAGCCTGCCCGGAGATTCTATTTTCTTTAGCCATCACCGGATAGTCCAGATTGTCTTTGATGAATTTATACATCGCTTCTAACCCACCAGGAAAAGAAGGCATTTGCTCTACGTAAGTAAACGGTACATCTTCTTCAGGCTCTTCAAGAGCAAGAGGCGCAGAAGGTACATCCCCAAGTAATGAAGCATCTACACCACCTTCTACTCCCTCTTTGGTTTCAGTAGCAATCTCTTGACCCTCTAATTGCTCAACAGTTGGTGGAGTGTCTTCATTTCTCGCATCATCCTCGTTCACGACGACCGGAGGAACAAATTTGATCTGATCCTTGATGGGAGGCGGCTTTACTTCTGGTGGAGCGGGTGGTGGTGGCGTATTAGGAATAATGGGAGGAGGAGCCGCCAGCGTGACAATACGGTTGTCAATATCTTCTGATTGTTCCGGCATATATCCTTTGATCAAGTCTATGATCTTTGGGGAGCTGATCGCCAACAAGAAAAAAAGAACGCCAACAAGCATGCCGCGAGACATGTGCTTGTCATACAATCGCCTTAATTGGAACGCCCCGTAAGATTGATTTCTACCATCAAATACGACGTCGTCCATAGAATGCGTGAGCCAGATTGGATTTTTCATGGTTAAATGTTTAACCATAAGATGCCGCAAAATGCATTATTACATAAATGCTCCTGGCTTAGAAAGCCGGACATACCCTTCTGACTTCGATATTCCATGCTCCTTATTCCATATTCTTTAATCATTTTTCAGCCCCCGACCCCTGCGTTCCGCTTCACTCTTCCTCTCGCATGGAAACGCCGGGGAGGCATGATTTCCAATTTGAAATAATTTTCAATACCCCTAAGTTTATTTTAGATTTTAAACCAGTTTGAAAACCATGCAAAAAAGAAACATGCACCTTGGTGCTAAGTCATCTGTATTCAGGAATGCAGATCGCCTTCGTAGAAATCCCACCGAAGCTGAAGAAGTATTATGGAAACACCTCCGTAATCGTCAAATGGAAGGTGTAAAATTCAGGAGGCAACATCCTATAAAAGGATATGTCGCTGACTTTTATGCAAATTCACTTAAGTTCATTATAGAACTTGATGGTGGTTATCATAATAACAGCGTCCAAAAATTCTATGACAAGGATAGGGAGGACATTCTGAATGATTATAACATTGATTTTCTCCGATTCACAAATGATGAAGTATTGCACAATATCAATCATGTACTTTCTGTCATCAGAGAAAGAATAATTGTTCTCAAGCACTCTAAAAAGAAAAAATAAAGTTGATGTGATCATCCTGTTTTTCAGATTGCTCATGCCTCCCCGGCGTTTGCATGCCTGGCTTGTGGTAAGCGCAACGCAGGGGGCGGGGGCTGTCGGACTTAATGATAAAATTTCATCACCAAACACGACGGAGACGGTACCTTGATCTCATGCCTGGTCTTCTTCAATAATCCTGTCTTTATATCCCGCTTAAACACGACAACATTATTAGTGAGCATGTTGGCAACCAGAAGGAAATTGCCTGTTGGGTCAAGTGTAAAGTTGCGGGGATGATCTCCGTAAGTGCTTTGATGCCCGATAAGCGTCAGTTGGCCATTGGTTTGGTTAATGGAAAAGATAGCTATGGTGTTTTCATCTTCTCTTCTATTGGAAGCATAGAGAAACTTTCCATCGGGAGAAATGTGGATATCCGCACTCCAATAATAGTCACAAGGCTTGCTGTATGCAAAAATCCGCTGTTGATCTTCAAGCATTCCATCATTATAGGCATAAACAGACACCATTCCACTAAGCTCTTCCATGCTGTATGCATACTGACCACTTGGATGAAAAGTGAAATGTCTTGGACCACTCCCGGCAACAGTCTTAACAAAATAATCTTCGGGAAAAACTAATGGTTGTTCAAGCGTTTCATCAAATCTGAAAATCCTGATTTTATCGCCACCCAGATCGGGCAAGTAAATAAAATCATATTGCGGAGAAAATACCGTGGCATGAATGTGTGATTTTTCCTGCCTTTCCTTGATGATACTACTATCTTCAAAGATGAGACGCTGTACATACGGTTTTAAACTTCCATCTTCATTGATCGGCAAGACAGTTACACTACCACCTGAATAATTGCCGTTAACAAGGTACCGGCCGTTTTTGTGAACAGTTAGATACACCGGGTTGTCACCACCACTCGATTGTCGGTTGAGAAATTTTAGTTCGCCACTAACAGTGTCTATGCGAAAGGCCATGACACTTCCTGTATCCGGCATTTTAGTATCTGCCCCTGCATAAAGGTATTTGCCATTTGGTGACAGGGTGATAAATGAAGGATTGGTTATTTGATCTACAACATAAGCTTCTTTCAACTTACCCTTCCTGGCATTGAACCTATAGATATATATGCCTTGATCAGGCTTTCCTCCAGTGTAGGATCCGATAAATAGGAAACATCTTGAATCACCCTGGGCTTGAAGAACAGAGCATGCCTGGCTGATGAAAAATAAGATGATTAGATAAAGCCTCATCGTGCATGTATTTTAAAAGGATTAGAGGTCACCCTTCTTTCAGATACAAGATACATGGGTTTAGCCGTTTATCTTCAAGCAGTGCAGGATGATCAAATTCAAACACCTTATGCATGCCTATACTTTTCATGATGTGTTCTGACCGAGTATTGATCTTTGGGGCTACAGCATAAATCTTACTGAGCCTCAAATCTTTCAACCCATACTCCAGGCATCGGCTCGCTCCTTCTTTCGCAAATCCATTATGCCAGGCACTTTGCTTCAATCGCCAACCAATATCTACACATGGTGTGAAATCAGCTTTGTATACCTGGTCAGTCAAGCCAATGAAACCGATACATTCTTCACGATCCAACCTATCCACTGCAAAATAGCAATACCCATTAGCCGCAAACTGTGATTGCATCTTATCGACAAACGCAACTGTCTGCTGATAATCCTGGATTGATGGGAAAAACTCCATCACCACCGGATCAGCATTCAGGGCTGCTAACACAGGGATATCCTCCTCCTTCCAATCTCTAAATCCTAATCTTTCAGAAGTAAAGAGGTATCGCTTGGAGTCATTTAAAGATTGCACGAAGGACTATTTTAACAATAAGTATGGAATGTAGGCTGAAGCGATCCAAACAATAGCAAGACCTATTCCACCAATCAGGGAAAAGAATATGCGAATTACTTTTCCCCGGTCTGTTGATAAGAGATGGTAAATAGCCCAGGCCGCATATGAAATCAACATGATCATATTGACTACTTCAAGTCCTCTGCGAAAAGGGCCGGACTCAATCCATCCAAGCAAACCATACAGCATCGTCTGCATGAGGACTCCCTGGGAAATCACGAATAAAACTATCACAGCACTCTCCGCCACATTAAAACGTTGCTTGAGTACTTTCAGCAACAAGAACATAAAAAGAGTGGACGCTGGAATGGCAATCAGAATATAAATGTAGGTGTGTTCCAAAAACCACCACTGCATAGCATCATAATCTCTAAGCGCCTGTGCCTGCAGGGCATCCATGGTTTCCAATTCATGCTCATCATAAAAATGCAGGTCCGTGACTTTGACCACAATAAAATTTAAGACCAGGGCTATCAGGAGGTAACTGGCAGGATGAAAAAACGGTTTCCTTTTGCCATCAAGAAAATCTATGATGGCCTCACCAGGTCTTTTAAATAAGTTGAAAAAATTGAATAGGAAACCACGATCCACATGGAAAATCGCATGCGGAAGTTCCTGGATCAGTCCCTTTAATGTGATGCGTCCCACGCTTCCCTTCTGCCCACAAACCCCGCAATATGTTTGCTCTACGGGTGAATAGCAATTCTTACAAACCTGCATAAGTGAAAATCATTCTTTCTGTTCTTTCCGGACCACTTGATTTTTTTCTAACCACAAGGTAAGCCTATCTATGATTATGCAGTTTGCGTAGTGGACGGACTCCCACCTGTACCCATCTTACCCCCCAACCAGGCCATCGGAATATATGCCATCACCAAGTCCAGGATGATAAACCATGCCGGTGCAGGCAGCATCAACGCATTGGTGATCCCTCCAACCAGGAAAAGAACACCAATACCTATAGCTAATCGCATCTTGTTATTTGCTGCAAGCCGCGCAGCAACAAATGCGCCGACTAAAGTGCCGAGGGCATGGGCAAGGAATGGGAAAATAAAATGTTTTGGTTCGAACAAAGGCAAGGCCGCTTTAAGGCCTTCCATATTGGTGACATCTACTCCTTCGGGAGGAGGGATGATACTGCCGCTGAATGCAATAACGCTCATATTGACGATAGAACCGATGATGGCACCTGCAAGTACAGCAAGGACATTCCTGACGATTGGATTCATGTAAAGGTCTGTTTGAATTAGGATAAGTAAAAGTAGGAATATTTTGAGCTATCAGAAAAGGCTACCAGCTTCCAGCTTCCAGCCACCAGCTTGATTAAAGAGCTCTCAGCTGTCAGCTATCAGAAAAGGCTACCAGCTACCAGCCACCAGCTTGATTAAAGAGCTCTCAGCTGTCAGCTATCGGCTTTCAGCTTGCTTATATATTATCGATATGATCATCTACCAAATTTGAGGATTTGTACTTGAACGCAGCCTTTTTGATTTTTGATTTTTCATTCATCTCTTTTCATTCTTCACTCTTCATTCTTCATTTTTCATTTATAACATTCATCACCTTCTCCCGAAGGACACGTAGGACAATAATATCCATTGTCTAATTGTGAAGGAAATTGACAATTTGCACCTGGAACTTGCTCTGTCACATTTTCTCCATCACATGGGAAATTACAAACCTTGCCATGTAATGTGTGGCTTGTACCATCTTCAGCTAAAACACTTACCAACACATCATATAGCCCTTCCACTACTACTCCATCCACTTTTCCGTCCCATCCCGCAGCAGGAACACAGGGTTCTGGACCAAAACTCTCAAAAACCACTTTCCCGGACTTATTTCGTATTTCAAACTCCACCAGGAGATCAATAGAATCACCGCACACCATTAAATAATCATTGAGCCCATCCCCATTAGGGGTGAAAATATTAGGCACATAGATGTGGCCATTTCCAACATCTGCATCGATGGCGTCATTTCCGCAACAGCCTTTCAATGCAGATTCAGGTTCATCCTCCTTGCATGAAAAAATACAAGCGGAGAGCATTAACAAAACCAGGATTGACTTCATATTTATTTGTTTTTGAAATTTATTGTCGAAAATTAATTTGCAAAACAAGGTAGGTACTCATCCGTATCGCAGTGTATCCAGTTTGGATCACAAATTCCAAAATTACATCCGCTGAGTGGGGCAAAATCTTCATCAATTCCATCCACACAGGGGCAAACGCAAACCTTTCCTTTTACTGTAGCCACTGTACCATCAATTGCTTCTGCTTCAAGCACAAAGGAATACATGCCCGTTTCGATTTTTCCTGCAAATTCCCCATCCCAGGCTGCATTATAATCATTAGGTAGAAAGTCCTCTTTTTCATAAACGACAACCCTGTCTTTATTTTTAATTTTCAAACTTTCTATATGGGTAACTGAATCAGCGTAAATAATCAACCGGTCATTGATACCATCCGCATTCGGAGTAAAAACATTTGGTACAAATATTTTTCCACTTCCAAAAATGTCGTAAGCCGCTGGCTCATCACAGCACCCTTTGATGGTAGTGATAGAGTCCTGACAACCAATTATGGTTGAAAAGATGAAGAATGCAATAAGTAGGTTTTTCATTAAAATTTGACGCCTGTTAAAAATCCGAATTCTGAACGAAGAAGAAAGCTATTAATGTGGCTGTTATATTTATTGCAATTTATCAGGATTTGTGCTCACAAGATAAACTAAATTGAGCTGTCAGCTTTCAGCTATCAGAATTGGCTTCCAGCTACCAGCTTCGAGCTTCCAGTTTGATACTGGTATTATAGAATTGATCCCCCTCCAATATTGAAATATCAAATTGCCTTTTGTCTATTGAATTTGGCCTCTGTGCTCTCCGTGGTGCCTCCTTTTTCTCCATGCGAAAGAGAATTGGTTCAAAAGCATTTCTCTGAGGGAAAAAAGCAATCATCTGTCTTTCACATTTTAACACATTAATTATTCCAGAAAGAATGAGTTCACACGGAGGAGAGAGGAGGTAGCACGGAGGAAACGGAGGGAAATCTTCGAAATCCTATAGAATATAAATTCCAAAATAACCTCCTAAGCTTCTAACCTCCTAAGCCTATAAACCTATAAACTATTTAAACTCCCCAAAGTGCCAGAGGATCCCGGATGGGTCGTGCAAGAAACATTCACTACCCCAATCATATTGACGGATCGGTGTAAGCCTCACCCCATCATACTTTGAAGCCAGGTTTAATGCCTGCAGTTCATCCCAATAACGGCTCACATCATCCACTTCCATAAAGACCATAGTGTTGTCTACCCAATCCCGTACATACGCATCCTGCAAATAAAAGCCGATCCCCTCCGTCTTAAAATAGGACATACGGGCATCCAAAACACTTTCCTCGAAACCCAGGTCACGATAAAAACTTCGGGATGTCTCATAATTCTTCGCCCCGATAAAGGGTCGGATGGATTTGCCTCTGTGCTCCATGCAGAATCTGTTATTTAGTGATGTGGTGATGTACTAATGTAGTGATGGTGTGATGTGGTGATTTTTGATAAAGTATAAATTATACTGTTTTATCATCAATTAAAATAAACACTTTTTATGAGTATCCTCTTAAAATAATTCCGAAGTTAATCTATGTACTACGAATAATCTACCAGAATACCGATCATTACCTCTCAAATTACTAAATCTCTGATCACTCCATCACTCCATCACCACATCACCGATCACCGATCACCGATTACTGATTACTGATCACTGATCACTGATCACCTAACCACCGTTACGTCCCCTGCAAACACCTCTTCCCTTTCCTCTCCTTCTAAGATGTAGGTCAGCTTTATCAAATACACATACACTCCAGGCATTACTTTCTCTTCATTAAACTTTCCATCCCATTCAAAAGGATCCTTCGTTGAATTAAATACCAGGTTACCCCAGCGATCAAAGATCGATCCCTCTATAGCAGTCACTTGCTGATCCCCATCAAAAGAAAGTATAAACTCATCATTCACCTGGTCATCATTGGGACTGAATACATTTGGAATAAAGACATCAATGACTCCATCACAATCATCTATCTCAATCACTTCTACCTGTCCCGAGGATGAGACACATGCAGCAGCCACTTCAACTGAATAATTACCAGGTGAAGAAACAGTTATCACCGGGTCTGTTTGTCCGGTGCTCCATAAATAATCCGCATCAAAGGTTTGCTGAACATCAAGCGTAATCTGTTCTCCTGGACACAAGGAAACTGGGGTAGAAAGAATGATCTGCGGTAGATCCATATTGAAGCTAACCAAAAGACTATCCGAATTTATTCCACAACGATTAGAGATTTGAAGGCTATAGACCTGTTCCTTATCAACCACCATCGATGCACCCGAACTTCCATCCTGCCAACGTAGTTGGTCAGCAGTTTGAGGAGCCATTAATACAAATGATTCACCAGGGCATAAGGATGTATCAGGTCCGAGATCAAATGCAAGAGGTAATGGTGTATAAGAAATGGTTATTTCATCAGTAGAGGAACCACATTGATTGGTTTCTGTCAATGTATAAGTACCTGCTGTTGTCACCTGGAAGTTGGGGGTTGATGAACCATCCTGCCATGTAATCGAAGTTGATGCATCTGCATTTGAAATCAATTGAATGGATATACCTTCACACAATGTGGTATCCACACCAAGATCCGGATCCGGTACTACCCCACTGAGATCCACGAATACGGAATCTATGTCTGTTCCGCAAAGATTATTGACGGTCACATAAACCCAACCTGAAGTCGTGGCAACAAATTCATCCGCAGTAGATCCGTCCTGCCATAAATACGTTACACCAGAAATGCCAGCAGGAATGGAAGTCATTTCTCCTTCACATGCAAGAATATCTGGTCCAAGATCTACTTGTGGTCCATTAGTATCTTCAGTAATGACTACAGTATCCTTTGCTGTACCACAAACATTGGAGATCGTCAGTATGACTGTCGTTGGTTGGGTTGCTTGAAAAGAAGAATTAGTCGACCCATCCTGCCATACATAATTCACACCTGTGATGCCGGGACTAAAAGTGATGACTTCTCCAATGCATAAGGATTGATCGGGACCAAGATCAAGAGATGGAATACCAGGAAGAAGAGAAACACCTACTGTGTCTGAAGATTCACCACAACCGTTTGTAATCGATGCATAAACCTGCGTAATGGTATCTGTGACCAGAAAATGATTTTCAGTAGATCCATCTGACCACAGGATTTCAACATTGGGTTCAGTGATGAAAATGTTAATGGTAGTCCCTGTACATAATACTATATCAGGACCAAGAGAAAGCGCAGGAGTTAACGTATTCAAAGTAACCAATAAAGTATCATACGATATACCACAACCATTGGT
>DASXWI010000361.1:0-6091 GCA_036503755.1 Saprospiraceae bacterium
CACTTCCATTTCAAAGACCTTGTCGAAAATCTTTTTGGCATTATCGGATTCCTTATTTTTTCCAACCAGTTTATAATGGTCTCCTGCATCGAAATTGACCGTGGTGGCAATCGGGCCATCTTCATTTTCCAGGTATTGGGAATACACCCACCAACCTTCATCAATAGTTGCCTTAGCCAGGAAGGTGTAATTACCATCTCCGGCAGGAGTGAGGCTTATTGTCCATTTAACTGGATTATAGATCTGCGCTGAAAGTGAAAGTGTGGCAAGTGAAACCAGTAAAATCAGGAGAGCACGCATATTGAGGAATCTTTTCATAAAATCAAGGAAATCAAAGGTTACCGGACTATAAAGCAGTTACAAATAACCCTCTCGTAAGGACATCAAAAATAAGGCTTTAAGCTTACCCATCTCGGGGATTAATATTTCTTTAACTGGCCAAAGATGATAAACGACTTTCTGACCTGTTTATGTTAAAAAACTTAACCCGGTGAGCCTTTGATCCCTTAGGATTGCAGTACAGCTTCGTATATGGACTGGAAAAGAACCAATCCATCTGTATTTCCCAGAATGGACTCTGAAGCCCTTTCCGGATGAGGCATCATTCCGAAGACATTTCTTTGGCGATTACAGATCCCAGCTATGTTATCCATGGCTCCGTTGTCGCTGAACAACTCGCCATCCGGATTGCAGTATCTGAAAAGGATCTGGTCATTATCCTGCAGGGCAGTGAGGCCATCCGCATCGGTCAGGTAACGGCCTTCTGCATGAGCAATAGGCATTTTAAGGATCTGGCCTTTTTGGCACTTATTGGTGATCAAGGAGTCGGTTGTTTCGACTCTCAGGTGTATGTTTTTCGAAATAAACTTCTGGTCCTTATTTCTGACCAGGGCACCTGGCAAAAGGTGTGATTCGCAAAGGATCTGGAAGCCATTGCAGATACCCCATACCTTGCCTCCATTATTTGCGAATGAAATAACAGCCTGCATGATAGGGGAATACCTGGCGATAGCACCAGCCCGGAGATAATCACCGTAAGAAAACCCACCCGGAAGGACAATACAGTCCTCTGACGTAAACCCCTCAAGAGCAGTGTCTTTGTGCCATAATTTTTGCACATCCGCGCCCAGGACTGATCCCAGAACGTGCATCATATCATCATCACAATTAGAACCAGGGAAAACAACAACTCCAAATTTCATGGATCATCAGCTTTTATAGGCTGCAAAGGTATAAAATATGGCTGGTGGACCTGCCATCCGGCCTGTCCCTTTATCTTTGCCCCGATGGAAGAATGGCAACAGGAATTTGAATGGCTAAGGGTGCGCCACTGGGTCAAGGATAGATTTGGCAGGAAAGAACTGCCTGATCTCAATGCGGTATTGTTTCTCATCGGCATGCAGGAGCTGGGAAAATCGCAAACAAAATTTACCAAGGAAGAAAAACAGGACCTGATGCATCTCGCCATCTGCCACCTGTTGTCTGAAGACGGGTATTTCGAGTTTGAAGGGATTGATGCGGACGGATGGCCCCACTGGAAACCTTTGCTTCCGATTGATGTTAAAGGACTTCATGCCCAGGAACATCTGCTGCAGCAAAAAGTAATCGCATATTTTGCACCTTTGCTGTCCGATTCAGAAAAAAACTGACGATGATTCACCATGTAAAATCTGTCCTGTTTGGGTTAGGCATTGTGCTGCTGCTCAGTTCAGGTTGCAATCAAAAGGAAAAGGAACACCAGGCCGTTATCTCTACAGAGTTTGGGGATATCACAATTCTGCTTTACAACAGTACACCTAAGCACCGTGATAATTTTATCAAGCTGGTCAATGAAGGGTATTACACCGACCTATTATTTCATAGGATCATCCGGAATTTTATGATTCAAGGTGGCGATCCACAATCAAAGGGCGCTGAACCAGGCAGAGTGTTAGGAGGTGGTGGACCAGGTTATACCATTGATGCAGAGATCGGAGCTCCACACATCAGAGGAGCTGTTGCTGCTGCAAGGACACCAAATGCGGCAAAAGCATCTTCAGGTAGTCAGTTTTATATTGTCACAGGCAAGGAGATCTCTCCACAAGAACTATTACAAACAGAATTGTCCAAAAAAATCAAATACAACGACACCCAGAAGAAACTATATCTCGAGCAAGGTGGTTATCCTAGCCTGGATATGGAATATACCGTTTTTGGTGAAGTAGTCTCCGGTATGGATGTCGTAGATAAGATAAGTATGAGCGAGGCCAATGAAAGAGACCGGCCGCTCAAAGATGTTAAGATGAGCATTAAAATGATCAAATGATGAAAGCTAAATTTTTCTTTATGCTGTGCCTTGCACTGGCCAGTGTTACCTCTTATGCAAATCCTGTCGCAAGTTTCACGATGAGTGTGAAGCATGCGGAGGCTCCTGCTTCAGTTGTGTTTACGAACACCTCAAAAGGAGCAGACACCTATGTTTGGGATTTTGGAGATGGAACACAATCAACTGACACAACAACCACTCACCGGTACACACACGCCGGAAAATATGAGGTAGTCCTCAAAGCAATCAAAGGAAAAAAATCAAACACGATGACACAATCGATTATAATAGATCCTCCAGCAAAATGTATTATTGAAATCACTACCGACTATGGTGTGATGATGGCCGAACTTTATGATGCAACGCCGCAGCATAGAGATAATTTTTTAAAACTGGCTGAAGAAGGATATTACAACGATCTTCTTTTCCATAGGGTTATTGATGGTTTTATGATCCAGGGCGGAGATCCAAATTCTAAGGGTGCCGCAGCAGGTACTCCATTAGGCTCAGGTGGTCCTGGTTATCAGGTTCCTGGTGAGTTTGTTGACAGTCTTGTACACATACGTGGAGCTATCGCAGCAGCGCGTACAGGGGATGGCGTAAATCCAGAACGTAAATCTTCCGGTTCCCAATTTTATATCGTTCAAGGCACAACGGTTGATGATAGTCAACTTGACATGCTTGAAAAAAGAAAAGGATTTAAATACACACCAGAACAACGTGCTGCCTATAAAGCACATGGAGGTGTACCCTTTCTTGATAGAGACTACACAGTGTTTGGCAGAGTGACATCGGGCTTTGAAGTGATCGATACAATAGCCAGGTTACCAAAGGATGCTCGGGATAGGCCGAAGACGGATGTCAAGATGACGATCAAAGTAATCCGCTAATAAGCGTGAAAGAACCTGCGCTTGGGATAGACATCGGTGGCTCCGGTATTAAGTTTGGCCTCATAGATATTGAGCGGGGAGAAATGATTGGGGATCGGTATAAAATCGATACACCTCAACCTTCTACCCCTGATGCTGTGGCTGCCGCCATTAGAGATGCGATCAAGGAATTAAACTGGACCGGTGAAAAAATCGGTGTCGGTTTTCCTGCAGTCATCATGGATGGAGTTCCCCTAACAGCAGCAAATATTGATAAAGGTTGGATCGGTACCAATGTTGAAGAATTACTCCACCGTTATACCGGGCATAAATATTATGTGATCAATGATGCCGATGCTGCTGGTATGGCAGAAAGAATGTATGGTCGCATCAATCACATCAAAGGAACAGTTCTACTCTTGACATTAGGTACAGGTATCGGATCAGCGCTTTTTTATGATGGCATCTTAATTCCGAATACAGAGTTTGGACACATTCAATATAGGGGAGACATCGCTGAAAACTCGGTCAGTAATCGTGCCCGCAAAGAGCGCAATCTTAATTACGATACCTGGGCAATAGAACTCGCAGAGTTTCTCGATTACATGATCCTCATGCTCTCCCCACGTCTCATCGTTCTTGGTGGTGGAATCAGTTTTAGATTTGATGAATTCGCCCATCATTTCAATCACTTACGCGCTCCTGTCGTTAATGCATCTGCCTTTAATGACGCAGGCATCATCGGCGCTGCGATTGCCGCCTATCCTGAACTCATGGAACCTTTTGTGTAGCAAAAACTAACGATTAAAAATCCAGATGACATTTGAAGCATTTGCTTCAAATTTCTATATCTGACCATGTTCTATTCCATAATCAAAGTCAGGCTGCTTGTAGCAGCCTTGTAGGAAACAACATGATTTGCAAGGCAGCTACAATCTGCCCATCAATGATCCACGAATAGCATTTGATTTTGTAAACTGGTTTTAAGGGAATCCTTAAAAAGTCATGCGGTTTTTTTCAACTGTAAAATAAACTGCTCACTGCTCACTGCTCACTGCTCACTGCTCACCGCTCACCGCTCACTGCTCACCGTTCACTTCTTAGGAATTCTCACCTCATACCTCTTCCCACTCTTATTCGTCAGTGATGATTCGATGAGCCAGGGGTTGAGCACTTTTAGCATACGATAGCTGGTGCCATGTTTGACAGCAAATTCTGCGAGGTTGGGAATAGGGCCTTCGATGTGGATGGTATAGTAGTCACTGAACGGAGGGTATAGATGTTCGGGCGAAACAAAAAATCCAAACTGTTCTGGATTTTGCATGATGGCTTTGAATGACATTATTCTGAAGACGTAACGTGAAGTTTCTTCATTTAGGTTGAGATCATAAAAACTTTCAGCAAGCTGATCTTCAATACGTCTGTTCAAACCATTTTCACCCATGTTGTATGCTGCGGCTGCGAGCGTCCATGAGCCAAATCGTTTTTTGAGATGGAGGAGAAATTTGCATGCGGCCTCTGTTGATTTTTCAACATTGTATCGTTCATCCACTTCAGCATTAATTTCAAGTCCATAGGCTTCACCTGCTGGTTCCATAAATTGCCATAACCCTTTAGCTCCTGCAGGAGATGTTGCCATTCGGAGATTGCTCTCCGCTACACATAGGTATTTGAAATCTTCAGGTATACCATATTGTTCGAGGATTGGCTCTATCACCGGGAAATAGCGGTTAGCCAATTTGAGGTTCATCAAGATGACAGAATGGAGATAGGAATTGATCGTCAGCTCACGGTCCAATCGTTCCTGCGCATCAAAATTATCAGCAGGGATTGGTTCATTTGCAAACGAAAAATTCTTGTCCAGGCTAAAACTCGATATGTGTTGCTGTAGCCTGTTTGCAACATTGGCGGAATCTACCGTAAGTGGAGTGCCAATATCATTAAAGGAGCTAAACACGACCAGGCAGAAGAAGCCGGCGAGGACGGTGGATAGGGCGAGCATTTTCTTTTCCATGTGATAAATATCGGGTTTCTTTAGCTATCAGCCGTCATGCTTTCCACCCCCACGTCGTCTTGCTGCGCCCGACATCCGATCCCCCTGCGTTCTTCATTTCGCTTGTTTCACCGCTTCATTACGAAACGCCGGTGGATAATTACCTTGCTCCTTGCTCCTTGCTCCTTGCCCTCTGCCCTCTGCCCTATGCACTATGCGCTATGCTTAGTAGATTCGGCCTCCATATGACGTCATCCCCGGAAAAAACAACTGCAGGAACAAACGGATCCGGAAATTTCCTGCTTCGTGTGGGGTTTTGGGCTGGCCCGGTACTATTTCTCCTTTTTTATTTCGGCATCCATCCTGAAGGAATGAGCAAGGAGGCCATAGTAGTCATGGCGGTTACTGTATGGATCTCTGTCTGGTGGATAACAGAATCAGTTCCGCTTCCGGTCACTTCTCTCTTACCGATCGTCCTCTTTCCACTTTTTAGCGTTTCTTCCATTAGTGACACAACATCTGCATATGGCCATCCACTAGTCTTCCTATACATAGGAGGTTTTCTATTGGCCATCGCTATAGAAAAAACTGGATTGCATAGCCGCATTGCAATCAATATCATAAGGAGCATGGGGGTAAAACTCCATATGATCATCCTCGGCTTTATGATATCCACCGGATTTCTTTCAATGTGGATTTCCAATACAGCTACGGCCGTGATGATGTTGCCTATTGGATTAGCTATCATTAAAGTAGCAGAAGGAAGTACGGATAATAGTTCACAAGGATTTAATAAGGCATTAATGCTGGCCATTGCTTATGCATCTTCCATAGGGGGTATGGCGACATTGATTGGTACGCCACCTAATCTTGTTTTTGTCGGCGTCTTGAGAGATTTATATAACGTGGAGATTTCATTTTTGC
>DASXWI010000362.1:0-4554 GCA_036503755.1 Saprospiraceae bacterium
AATTGAATAACCCTTTCCCTTTTCTGTAAGAAAAGAATCATTTGAATTGCCCCGACCTAATTGTGAGTTGTGAGTTGTGAGAATCAATTGAATAACCCTTTCCCATTTCTGTAAGAAAAGAATCATTTGAATTGCCCCGACCTTCAGGTCGCGGGACATATTGCCCACTCTTTGCCCCTTGCTCCTTGCCCCTTGCTCCTTGCTCCTGCTTTTCCCTTCGCCTTCGCCTCAGCCTTCGCCTTTACTAACATATTACAATTTATTATCTATCAAAATGCTGCTCCTGTGAGCTAAGCCCTCCAATTTTGCAGCATGAATTATTCTATTTTTATTGCTCCGGAAATTTCCCTGCCGGATATCGATATGGATAGTATAGGCCCGGCTCCGGATCCCATCCTGCTACATGCAGAAATAGATGCTTTGAAAGACAAGCATTCCATATTAAGGACTTCACCTTATAGCTTGATCGTGTGCACGCTGGATGAGCATCCTGCTTTGCGCAGGGAATTGGGTCGTCAGCGCGAGATCACCTTCAGGGAAGTAGGAGAGAGCACCGGTCTTCCTTATGATACTGATGACTTTGATGATTATTACGAGCAGCTCATCATCTGGGATGACCAGGCGAAAAAGCTTGTAGGAGGTTATCGTTTTGGTTGTGGTGACAAAATCATGGCTGACCGTGGTAAACAGGGATTTTACATTAATTCGTTTTTTGACATAAATCCTGCCTTTGATGTTTACTTACCCCATTGCCTCGAGCTGGGCAGATCCTTTATTATCAGGGAGTACCAAAAAAAGAATTTGCCTCTCTATTTGCTTTGGAAAGGGATCCTTGCATACATGGTCAGGCATCCACAATACAAATACCTGATTGGTCCAGTAAGCATCAGCAGGTATTATTCTGATTTTTCAAGAAAGGTTTTGATGGAATATGCCAGGCGGCATTTCTTTCATTCAGCGTTTGCTAAATGGTTCACCCCAAAAATACCATTTCATCCAACCCTCACCTTGCCGGAACGAATTGATATTGATCAACTCGAACATTCAAGCCTTGATCTTGAGAAAGTGCTTGATCAGTTGCAACCAGAGCACATCCAATTTCCGGTTCTCATGAAGCAATATATCCGGCAGAATGCCCGATTCCTGGGCTTCAATCTCGATCCAAATTTCAATAATGCTCTTGATGGTCTTATGATCCTCGACATCACAGAAGTACCTGCAACTACGATTGAGATGCTTCAACGAGATGCTTAGGGCAGAGGGCAAGAGGCAGAGGGAACAACAATTGAGGTTCGAATCTATACCATTTACGAAAGTCAACTAAACATTTAAACAGTGGCATCGTAAGATGGCATACACTAAACAGATGGGCCCGCAGGGCATCATCGCTAAACACTGTCCCTGGTACACAGATCAATAAAAAACAAGAAGCCGGTTGGGAGAACCGGCTTCTTGAAAAGAGTTTACATACTTGATGTATTTCTCCCAAGGTTTAACTGCGTGCTTATTTGCTTACGAGGAAGCCTGTGCTGCCGAGGTATCCACTGTCAGCATAGACCATCACATTGTAAGTGCCTGGATTCAGATTGTCTGTTGGCTGAAAAGACATTGACATTGATTGACGAGATTTAAGGCTGGTCTTTTCAATATCGGCTGCTCTCAGGTGAATAGGTTCTGTTCCGAATTGGAGGTTAACATCTTTGCCTGGTACAGAAGCAACTGGGTTGCCATTAAATTCTGATAGGACAAGATATAACTCACGGTTGCCCTGGAATTCTTCAGGGATATTGTTGAGGTCAAAGGTTACAGTGATCTCATCGATCTTCTTGCCTTTGGTCGTCAATTTATCTTTCTTAGTGGCAGATGTGACAGTGAAGTTGTCTGCGCGGAAACCTGCAGGAGCTACTGTTTTCAGACGGCCTGTCAGTTTTTCATTTGCAGCAGTCAATGCCATTACTTTAGAGTTAAGTGTATTGACTTCATCTTTTGTTGTTGTCAATTCTGTATTCAACTCCTGGTTAGAGGCAGCAAGAGATGCATTCTC
The DNA here is from genome assembly GCA_036503755.1 of Saprospiraceae bacterium. Taxonomy (GTDB): domain Bacteria; phylum Bacteroidota; class Bacteroidia; order Chitinophagales; family Saprospiraceae; genus Opimibacter. The sequence goes on from DASXWI010000362.1 coordinate 2,045, forward strand.
TTCCTTCAACCCAAGAATGTCTTTTTCAAGAGCCAACTTGAGTTCCTCCATCTGGGCCAGTCTTGACTTGATCTGGGCATTATTGGCTTCGCTGGTTTTCAGTGCCTTTCTTGCCTTGTCAATACGAACCTGAAGATCATTAACTTCATTGACCTTTGCCTGAAGTTCCACGGAAAGCGTGTCATTCATGTTCATTTGGTCAGTGTAGTTCAGGTTCAATTCAGCCAGTTGGCCTTGAAGCTCAGTCCTGGTGCTATCTAATTGTGTGCCCAGGTCAGCAGCCTTGTTTTCAGTGGCTTTATACTTGCTGTAAAACGTAATTCCGAAAATAAGGGCTCCAATTAAAAGAACACCCAGTACGATCGAAGACGTTTTCCAACGATTGTCGTTGGTGTTTTCTGATGAATTTTGAAATTGTGTCATGGTAAAATATGATTTAAAACGGTTGAATGAAATTGTCGAATTGGTGTATAGTCGATGAATTTAGATTCTAAAAAACAAAGGCAACATCAAAAAATTAGGTGTCTCATAATGCGGCCTTTGTGTGTTTACCATTCTTAACGAGTGAAGTATCAGAATGATTACAAATGTATGTACTTTAAACCATAAAAAATTGAATATCAGTATACTATGTGCTAAAAATCATGGTTTTCCATGCTTAAACACCCTTGTATGACATACTGTTTTTCAGTGTTTACCACTACTTTGCAGGTTATTGGACATGGATTTTTTTCATATGAAAAAAATAAATTTTTAAAAAATGTTGAGATCCGAAGAAGAACATTAAAAATTCTATGCATTCTCTTAGGTTTTTAATTTCGGATACAACTGCTTACTTTGTTTTATGCTGGGATGGTTTAGAGCTTTTTGGAGGTTTATGTATTTTGGTTTCACCACGTCGTTTGGTATTGCTGGATTTTTTTGGAAAGTCCTCACGGGTATCCCCAAGGAAGAGGCAGGTCCAAGACTTAGAAGATGGTGGCTAAGACACGTTCCATGGAAACTTGGGCTGCATATGGAGCTCCACGGAGATCCCTACCAGGGAACCTGCCTGTATGTTGGTAATCATATTACCTATATAGATCCGATAGTCGTCCTGACGCATGTGGATGCCAATGTAGTAGCTAAAGCAGAGATTTCGAAATGGCCAATAATGGGATATGGAGCCAGTATAGTAGGAACCATATTTGTCAGGAGAGAAGAAAAAAGCAGCAGAAGAGAAACCGCAAAGGCCATTCGTGAAGCGCTGGAAAAGAATATATCCATTCTTGTTTTTCCGGAAGGCACAACAAGTGCAGGGCCTCAAACTTTGCCTTTCAGGCCAAGATCCTTTGAGGCTGCCTTTCAAGCCGGAGTACCTGTACAACCTGTTGCTATATATTATGACAGCCCGAAAGTGGCTTTTGTTGGTAACCATACTTTCTTGCCTCATTTTTTCAACTTATTCGCCATGAAAGAGATTCATGGGAAAGTCACTTTTGGCCCATTGTTATATGGTGAGGATACTTGCGATCAGGCCAGCCGATGGATCAATGATACTATGTTGAGAGCAGACCCAATACCAGTAGTGAATGAGTATTCATCGAAAACGTAAAATCAAGCGCTGGTCAGTTAGGATTCTCATCCTGGTGATTTTGCTTCCGTTTGTTACTTTGGCTATAGTCCGTTATGCGGGTTGGTTTCGTATGCGTAAAACGGATCGTGAAATCAAAGCTTACCTCGGACCTCATGTTGTAACGGCTGCGATGGATACATTGTCATTAAGAGGAAGGGATATCGTTTACCTTCAAACAGCAAAGGGAGAGCAAAAGAAAGGAGCACTTGTGTTTGTCCATGGTTCGCCGGGTTCAATAGATGCATTTCTTGATTACATGGTTGATACTTCGTTATTGGCGAGAGTTGATCTTGTATGTTACGACAGGCCCGGGTTTGGCAACTCAACATTTGGATATTCAGTACCATCCTTGTCCGGTCAAGCGGTTATATTAAATAGCCTGATGGATTCTTTAGGATACGAGCACTATTGGTTGGCAGGACACAGCTACGGCGCACCAATTCTTGTTCAGTCAGCCATGCGACGCCCGTCAAAGGTGGAGGGCCTTTGTTTGATTGCAGGTTCTGTAAGTCCTGAGTTAGAACCAACCAACATTGCATGGCGCAAATGGCTTGACTTACCCCTGCTACGGGATTTATTGCCGGTCTCTATGAAAGTTTCCAATGAAGAACTGATGCCTTTACGCCAGGACCTTACCATGATTGACGATGACTGGGATAGATTAAAGATGTCTGTTTCCATTATCCATGGGACACAAGATGCGTTGGTTCCGTTCGGGAATCTTGAGTATGCAAAATCAAAATTGATCGCTGCGGATACCGTCACTACCTTGATTTTTAATGGGGAAAGTCATTTCATCCTCTGGACCCATAAGCAGCAGATTGTGGGATAGATGGTTAAGCTTATTGATTTTTCAAGGAATTGAAAGGCTGTGGTAAATGCTGGCGGAGATACT
>DASXWI010000363.1:0-3608 GCA_036503755.1 Saprospiraceae bacterium
ATTATGCCAAAATCGATAGTGTGATCGTAACGGAAGATGAAGTCGAAGCTGAAATCGATGCACGGATGAACCAGATCCTTGCGTATATGAATAATGACCGCAGGTTGTTTCAAGAAGTATACGGACAGACAGTGAGTGAGATGCGTGAGCAGGTAAGAGAGGACATGAATCGCAAGCTTCTTGGTGATCGAATGCAGGCAGAGATCATGAGCAAAGTGGAAGTAACGCCTTCTGAAGTGTTAGAGTTTTTCAACCAGATACCAAAGGATAGTTTGCCATACTTTAACGCTGAAGTTGAACTTGCAGAGATAGTGATGTTCCCTGAGATCAATGAAGAGGAGCGTGGCAAAGCGTTAGATAAAATAGGAATGATCAGGGAATCACTGAAAGCAGGTGAGGATTTTGCAGCATTGGCCAGAAAGTATTCTGAAGATGGAAGTGCAAGGGATGGTGGTGATCTGGGTTGGACAACTCGTGGTAGTTTTGTGCCTGAGTTTGATGCTGCTGCCTTTCAACTTGAAATTAATGAGGTATCAGACATAATAGAAACGGAATACGGATATCACATCATCCAGTTGCTTGAGCGTAGAGGAAATTCAATTCATACAAGACATATCCTGGTTCGCCCAAGAATCACGGATGCTGACCGTGAGCTGATCATAAAGCAACTTGAAGAAGTAAGACGTTCTATCCTGGCTGAAGAGATAAACTTTCCTGATGCGGTGCGGAAGTTTGGAGATAAACGAGTTCAGAGTTTCAGTAACAACGGTCGGATGATTAATCCGAAAACAAACAACACATTTTTTGAAACAGGAGATGTGGATAGTGAGATCTTTTTCAGCATCGACACGATTGAGGTAGGAGAGATTACACCTCCTATCGAATACAGAACACCGCTTGGGGACTATTCCTATAAGATTGTTCAGCTCCAGGGCAGGACCACCCCTCACCAGGCAAATCTGAAACAGGATTATAGTCGTATCCAGGACGCTGCCCGTGAAAGCAAAAAGAATGGAGTTTTCAGTGATTGGGTGGATGATCACATCCCCAATACCTACATCATGCTTGATGCTTCTTACAGCGACTGCCCCAACATAGAGCGCTGGCAGCCGAAGTATATGGCGAAAACTCCGGGGAGAACTTAGAGAGCTGTCAGCTGTCAGCTATCAGTTTTCAGATATGAGGTCTTACGCGTAGAAAAAGATTCTCAAATTATCAACATTATTCTTTTAAAAGGTTGTTCAAGCGTTGCACTGCGTTTTGGTTGAAATGAGAATGAGTAGGTGCATGAGAATAGTTGAATCAAATGGTGAAAATTTGTGAAAATTAACGGCAGACCCTCTAGACTTTTTTCTTTGGTTTTGTTATCCGGACATGGACGATTTCGTTTGGATCTATGATCAGCGGGACGCCAATGGATCTTCTTCTTGCATTTACGGCATCAAGGCTGTCAAGTTTGTAATAGGTAAGTTGGGTGTGTTCAGGATCGACGTATACCCATTGCATTCCATAATGTTGAGGTTCATCACGGAGTAGTTTGAGTTTGTCAAACATATTGGCATACACATCCCATTCTCCTTCTCCTTCGAGGCAATGAGACTTCAGGACAGGCAGATATGTTTCAATCATAGCGGTATCCGTATTGTGAAGCAGGATCCATACAATGGTCTTGGCTTGACGACGGCCTACCTGGGATATCTTGGGCAGGGAATTTTTCTGAAGGTATTTCAAGGCGGTCACATGATTGATCGAGTCAAATACTTCAGTCTGATCCCAATCAAGATTTAATTCAGAGAAATCAAACGTATCAAGGCCAGTGATGTATCCTGTGAGGTAATATGGAATGAAGGTCCGGTGCTTTTGATCTTCGAAATACAGCGAATCAAGGAAGTAAGCATTTCGGGGCTGACCATAATACGCATATCTTTTTTTCACTTCTGCTGTTAAGAAACTCCACACCGGAAGGTGCTTGAGCGGCTCGAGTCGTGGATCATGTAGGATAGCCATTACCTGGTCCTTTGGGGCAGCTTGTATCCAGGATTTAAATGTGCGTGCAGCTTCAGGTATTTGGTTGTTCGCAGTATAGGCAAGTCCTTGTCGATATAAAGCCTGGATAGCAGTGACATTTGAGTTTTGAATCGTCACCCTTCTGTTTTTTTGTTTGCCTGTTTCCGTGGAATTATTTCCGGTAGTGTCAATGCCTTTGGCAAAACAAATCAGCATTTCCTCTTTCAGGTGATAGGTTGAATCATAATATTGCCGGACATTTTGAACACGGTCATTGGAAAGCCTCAGATTGTCTTTTCCTTCATTGTCCGTAAAACCGGAAAGGACGAATGCACGACCTTCATGACCTTCTTTGCTTTTATAAAAGCTGTCAAGTTTAGCCACATCCCTAATATCCAGGGTTGATTCATCACTTTGAAAATAAATATGGACCTGGTCAACTTTTTTGATGTCTTCCTCCTTTTTCTTTCGTTCGAAATAATTGCAGAAGGGAGTAGGGTTGATGGTGGACGGTACATTATCTTCTGGTATTTGAGTGATACGGACGTCATCAACGAAATAAGGAGCAGAATTATCTATCCATCTATGGATAGAAGGAAAATCAGCATCTTTAAACGCACCAATGGTGAGATATTGCAATGGACATAAAGCTCTGACGTATTGTTTGAGCTCATGCCATTTTCCCTTAGGTAACGTATCACTAAAAAAATAGTCCGTCTCCAGGAGGGTGTGCTCTTCAAGGTTCTCTGGTTTCAACGACAAAAAGAAACCGATGTTGGTGAGCAATTCCGGATCTTCCCCAAGATCATTTGGGAAGTAGAACCACATGCTGATTTCATAAACACTTCCAACCTCCAGGGGCTCAATAAGTTTCGAGTGTAAATAGACGGCACAACCATCGGTATTCATAGCCAGATTTACGCAATTTTCCGTATAACCCATTTTGACCATCCCTTTTCCACTATGAGGAATTATGGTGTTACCACAACAGGACGTTTTCTTGAACAAGGTATCTGTCCTGTTTTCGAGATCCAGATGACAATAGCTGTGTATAGTCCAACCTGATGCTGTCCAATTCCATAAATGATCAATGCCATAGTAAAAGGGGGAGAAGCCTTCTTCAAAAGGAGTGTGCCCCTCAAAATCTCCATTGCGCACCAATGACTGGCCATACAACCCAAGACTAAACAGACAAAGAAAAGAGAAAATGAGGTCTTTTAGCATTTGATGAATATAGACAATTTTGGAAGCTGTCAGCTATCGGCTTTCAGTTTTTATTATCTAGTTGTTTTAAGTATCCTTGCTTAAAATTCATATCAAGACAGCAATATCAATTGCAAAAATATCGCAATGTGCTTGAAGCAAACAGGTGTAATCTGTTTCTAGTTAGCAAACACTTTTATGACATACCCCGCATTCACCTTCACGAAATACATTCCGGGTACCAAGCTTTTGCATTGAACAGTATTCCTTCCTTCTGAGTATGTACGCTGATTGATTGTTGTTATAAGTTTACCATTAACATCCAGCAATGAAAACTGGAGTTCCTGTTCATCGAGAGAGGTAAACGATAATGAGCCAGCTGAAGAGAGGAATATGTC